>JAWOBS010000121.1:0-17029 GCA_046484145.1 Bacteroidales bacterium | reverse complement strand
AGATGGCTTTTGATATAGTAAACAAACATTATCACAATTATAAAGAAGAGGTAAAAGCTGCAGAAGACAGTTTAAGTAAACTAATGAAACTTGGGCTTTTTGACATTGAGAATCAGTATGTTATGCTTACTCAGCAATATGCCAAAGAAATTTCTTCAAATAATTATAGAGCAGCGGAGGAAATTAAACATCAATTAGATAATATTAGTAAATATAGCAGTTCTTATATGAACTTAAAGAGTTTTCTGGATGTGTCTTATGAACAATTGAATTCACTACAAAACCTTTATCAGGAGACAAAATCAGATCTTGAGAACTTTGTGCCTTTTACTTTTATTGTTGATGAGGCAGATGTTCCTGAAAGGAAATCATATCCGGTAAGGTGGCTGATTGTATTCCTTAGTACAGCCGCAGCTGCATTTACTGCAGTAATAGGACTTATGATCTATGAAAGTATTGTTAGTAAAGGTTTGCTGAAAGTTAAAAAGAATAAGTAATCAATGGTTATTCGGGATTTTTCCAGACTTAAGTTATTATATGCATTCAGCATTTTATTTATTGCTCTGAATGCTGCAATGATAATGCACGGCTACTATTGGTTGCTCGCATTGCCTTTGGCATTAGGTTTTATAGGATTATTCTTTTTTTCATTGGATAAGTTACTATTGTTAATTGTTGCAATTACTCCATTTAGCTTTAGGTACACAAATTTAGAATTAGGTTTTTCTGTTAATATTCCAACCGAGCCATTAATTGTAGTTATAATGGTTCTTTTCTTTTTAAAATTAATTTATGAAAGGGATTATGACAGACAGGTTTTGAAACATCCACTTACAATAATAATTGCCTTGCAATTGTTGTGGATGCTTGTAACCACTGTAACCAGTGAATTGCCGTTGATTTCACTTAAGTATTTCATGTCCCGGCTGTGGTTCGTAATAGTGTTTTATTTTCTAACAATCAGATTGTTTAAGTCTCCTGATAAACTGAGGTGGTTTCCCTGGGTATATGCAGTGTCACTGGCAATTATTGTAATTTATATAACTTTTGTTCATTCCTTGTCAGGATTTGAAAGGTTTGCAGGCATAGAAGCCGTCAGGCCATTTTTTAATGATCATACAAATTATGGCGCAACTTTAGCTCTTGTGGCGCCAATATTTGCCATAATGGCTTTTTTCCCGGGTTATAAAACTCAAATCAAGAGGATATCATTTATTCTATTTGCCTTGTTTGCAATGGGTATTTTATTTAGCTATTCGCGGGCATCATGGATAAGCCTTGCAGCCGCCTTTGGGGTGTTCCTTGTCCTGGTTTTTCGTATTAATTTTAAGCTTTTAATTGCTGCAGCTGTTATTGCTGCCGGGTTTTTCTTTTTATACCAGGAACAGATAATGATAAGTCTTGAAAGAAATACCCAGGAGTCTTCAGGTGATTTCTCTGAACATGCTCAGTCTATTAGCAATATAACTTCAGACGCATCAAATCTTGAAAGAATAAACAGATGGAGGTCGGCAATACGCATGTACCAAGAAAGGCCTGTTCTTGGATGGGGGCCGGGAACATACCAGTTTGTATATGCACCTTTCCAGTTATCAGAGGATTATACAATAATTACTACACATTTTGGTGACCTTGGAACTGCCCATAGTGAATATCTGGGCCCTCTCTCCGAGTCAGGAATGCCGGGAATGGTATTAATGCTTCTTTTAGTTGCTGCTGTGATATATATTGCTGTTAAAAATTACAAGTATAATCCGAATAAAGAACTTAGATGGATTTCACTGGGAATACTCCTTGGGTTTGTTTCATATTTTATACATGGCTTGCTTAATAATTTCCTTGATACCGATAAAATATCTGTGCCGTTTTGGGGGTTTTTGGCTATTCTGGTTGCTATAGATGTTTTTCATGGTGTAAAACGTGATGAAGAAAACATTGATTCCTAAGTCAAAAGCTATTATGAATTTTTCATATTTGTGTTGTAGGTAATAATCTGTTACCTTTGCAAAATAATAAAATATTAGCTTAAATTTTTATTTTATTTATATATAATTTGTTGAATTTCAAAAATATAAAACGATGAATCAAACAATTGAGACTTTATTAAATCATAAAACCATCAGAAATTATAAATCAGATTCAATTGATGATAAAGTATTAGAAGCAATACTTGAAGCCGGAACCCGGGCGTCTACAACAGGCAATATGCAGGTATACAGTGTTATTGTTTCGAAAGACCGTGAGAAGCTAAAAGAGCTTTGCAAATTGCATTTTAACCAGAAGATGGTCGAACAGGCTCCTGTGTTACTAACTTTTTGTGCTGATTTTAACAGGTTTAATAAGTGGTGTGAATTAAGGGATACCGAACCCGGTTATGATAATTTTTTATCTTTCTATACTGCTTCTATTGATGCACTTCTGGCCGCTCAGAATGTGGCTGTTGCTGCTGAATCATTCGGATTAGGAATTTGCTACCTGGGCACAACTACCTACCAGGCTGATAAGCTAATTGAATTTTTCAACCTGCCTGAAGGTGTAGTTCCTGTGACAACATTGGTTGTTGGTTATCCTGATGAGAATCCTGAAAAGGCTGACAGATTACCTCTTAGCGCGGTTATTCATAATGAGAAGTATAAAGATTATTCTCCAGAAGATATTAATAATGCTTACTTGGATAAAGAAGCTTTGCCTTTAACAAAGCAATTGATAAATGAAAATCAACTAAATAACCTGGCACAGATATTTACTATGAAACGTTATACCAAGAAAGATAACATGCATTTTAGTAAAGTGTATTTAGAAGCTATTGAAGACCAGGGCTTCATGAATAACGAAGATTAACTTAATTAAAAGATAATTTGATAATATGTAATTGGCCTTTATTTTAATACTAATGAAGGCCAATTTTTTTAAGCATATTATTGAAATCCTCGACGGTTACAGGCTTTGTCATATATTCATCCAAACCTAAACTCATATACTTTTCCCTGTCGCCTTCAAAAGCATTTGCACTCAGACCAACAATAGGAGGCAGTTTTGAATATTTTTGTTTAAGTATTTGTGTTGCTGTTACTCCATCCATTACCGGCATTTGTATGTCCATCACGATTAGATCATAATTACCCGGTTTATACATGTTTAATGCTTCTTTTCCGTTTAGAGCAAATTCAACATTATGTCCGAGCGACTTGAAAAGGCTTGCAATTACTTTTTGGTTTGCTATCTTATCCTCAACAAGCAATATTTTTAGAGGCTTTTTATCTTTAACGGTTTCATGAATTTGATTAAATGAATTATCTTTCACTTCCTCAAAGCTTGATTTTTCTGCTTTAAAAGTAAACCAAAAATTGCTTCCTTTGCCCGGCTCACTTATCACCCCAATATCTCCACCAAGCATTATAGTAAGCTCCTTGCAAATAGAAAGGCCTAAGCCGGTACCCTCGAAACTTCTGGATTCATTAGTTTCAATTTGGGAGAAAGGTTTGAAAAGAAACTTTTGATCTTCTTTTTTTATACCAATACCGCTGTCTATTATTTCTATTTTCAGGGTTAGCTGCTCATTTTTTGCTTCGTCCTTAAATGCGGAAGAAATCAGGCTTGCATTAAGGCTTATTTGTCCTTTTTCCGTGAATTTTATTGAATTTGACAATAAGTTGTTTATTATCTGTGTGATTTTATTGTAATCTGCACTTATATACCTTGGAAAATCACTTGCAATATTCACATTAAAAATGATTTCTTTGTCACAAATAGAATGGAATAAACTTTTTGCTGCATTGAAAATGGAATTTGTATCTAATGCGATATACTTAACTTGTATTTTGCCCGATTCAATTTTTGAATAATCCAAAATTAAATTGATTATTTCCTTTAAGTTTAATCCCGATTGTTTTAAAGTCTTTAAATAGTTTAATTGAGTTTTGTTTAGCCTGGTGTTTAGAAGTAATTCTGCAAAACCTAATATACCTGTCAGTGGAGTCCTGATCTCATGGCTCATATTTGCCAAAAATCTTTGTTTAAATTCTGCTGATTGTTTGGTAAGTGATAGTTCATTTTCCAGCTCCTGTGCTTTTTTTAGTTCCGTTATATCTCTCATTATACCCAGTATTAAAGTTTCATCAGTTTTTTGCAAAACAGTGTTACTTACCTGGACATCTTTTACTTTGCCGCTTTTTGTTTTTATTTGAAACTCTACAATATTTGGAACCTCAATGTTTTTTTTCCTGTCCTGGAATCTTTTATCAATAATTTTCTTAGAATCAGGCAGGAGAATAGTATTTAAATTAAATGATTTTGATTCAAGCTCTTTTTTTGAATATTCTGTTATCTCTGCAAAACGTTCATTAACATATTGAAACTTTTTTCCTTCCAGAATATATATTCCGTCAAAAGCATTTTCAAGTAGGCTCCTATATCTCATTTCAGATTTTTGAAGAGCTTTTTGAGATTTAATTTTTTCAGTTATATCGGTATGCACACCCACAACTGCAGTTATTTTACCGTTTTTATCTTTGCTGGCATATGCTCTTAGGTCAATTGTTAGTATATTTTTATCTTTAGAATACATTTTTACTTCCCCTGCCCATTTTCCGCCACTTGTTATAGTTTTAAAAACTTCTTCACCGGTTTTTCTATCTACATAAAGGTTATCCAATGGATTATTGCTAATATTTCCAAACAGCTCGTCAAAAGCTTTATTTTGGTAATAGTGTTTTCCATCAGGTGTTGATATTCCCACAGCGTCAGAAGAGTTTTCTACGGTTTCGAAAAATGTATGAAGCTGTTCCTGGGCTTCTTTTTTTTCTGTAATATCTTCATAAGTACCTAAGACCCCAATTATTTCACCCCTATTATCTCTTAGTGGAATCTTAGAAGTTTTTAGCCATATTGTTTTACTTTCCGGTGTAGTTTGAGGTTCTTCATAATTAAGTTTTGGAATCCCACTTTCAATAACGGTTTTGTCATCTTTTGTGTATAAATCTGCCTGATCGATCCATCCCAGGTCGTAATCTGTTTTACCTATTATTTCTTCCGGGCTTTCTTTGCCTGCATCTTTAGCAAAATGCTTATTACAACCCAAATATTTACCGTTTACATCTTTCCAGAATACTCTTACAGGAATAGTGTCAAGAATATTTTTTATCATCAGCTTTGATGCTAATAATTCATTTTCTTCATGTTTCCTTTTTCCAATATCCAGAAAACTCACCAGGCTTGCCCATATTTTACCGTTCTCATCTTTAACAGGGTTGCCAAAAATTTCTAACAATACCTGCTTACCATCGGGATGTTTAACTATTAAATCATCAATATGGCTTTTTATCCCATACATTCCTTTTATAACTGGAAGATCTTCAATAGGATAGGGCTTCCCCGATGTTGATTTTTCTGCTTTGTAAGCTTCGACAAGATTTTTTTTATTTACTTTAGGCAATATACCTCTGCCCAGTATTTCGACGGCAGCTTCATTGGCAATTAAAGGTTTTCCCGATGGAGCTTCCACCATAAATACACCTATAGGCAGATTTTTTAATAATGTATTGAGAAGATTGTTTTGTCTTATTAATGTTTCTTCACTTTGTTTTAAAGCTTCATCTGTTTGTTTGCTTTTTGTTATATCCGAAAAAACAAAAGCAAAGTGTTTTTTTTCAAGAGAAAATGCATGAATTCTAAAGTACTTATTTAATGGCTCAAAGAATACTTCAAATTCTGCTTCCCCTTTTTCGGAAATTTCTTTTTCAATGATTTTTATTATATGTTTTATGTCTTCAGATATGCCCGGGAATACTTCTGAAAAGCGCCTGCCAATCACTTGAGATGATTTAAGGCCTGTGATTTTCTCAAAAGCAGAATTTATTTCAATGTATTCAAAGTCATCAACTTGCCCATTATTGTCATAAATGATCTTATTATAGGCATAGCCCATTATTACCTTTTTTATGAGCTTTTTATAAATGTTCTTTTTCAAATCGTCTAATAATTGTTATCAATGTAACTCAAAATTAATCAATTTGTTTTGTATTATGGCATATTTGTCATCTGTAACAACAGCATTTGTCGAAAATCAAGATTTTATTCTGTTTTAAAGTGTTTCCAATCGTTTCTTAACTAATGGCAAAACAATTGTTTAACAAGGTTTCTGCGTTATTTATATTGAATTGAAATTTTATCAACAGCAATTTTGCTTATAGATAAAAAATTTGTATATTTAATGCACAAAACTTATAAATTGTTTATTGTAAAAATATTTTACCATGAAAGATGAACTAATTACCATAGCGACTGACCATTATACGGCTGCTGAAGTATTAAAAGCACACCTGGAATCTGCAGGAATAGAGTGTGTATTAAAAAATATTAATCTATTACAGGGTGCAGTATCTGAAGGAGTTCAGATTCAGATTAAATCCAGGGACCTTGAAAAAGCTTTGCGACTGATGAACGAGTGGAAAATTGCTTACGAGAAAGAAGAACGAAAAAACATTAGCTCACTAAGAAGGATACTCGTCCCGGTTGATTTTTCAGAATATTCGAAAAATGCATGCATTTATGCCCTGAACCTGGCAAAAAAATATAATACAGATATAAAAATACTTCATGTTTATTATGCTCCTATTGTTGACTTGGTGCCAATTACAGATGCATATAGTATACAGGTGGATATGGATATTAATTTACGGGAGCTTGAGATTAATGCGAAAAAAAGCCTTCTTGAATTTGTGAAAGAAATTAGAGAATATGCACAAGAAAATGGATTTGAAAAAATCAAAATAGCTTATTCATTGAAGGAAGGCATTATAGAGGATCAAATCATCCAAACAGCATCCGATTATAAGCCCGGCATTATTGTTATCGGAACCAAGGGGAAAGGTGAGAAGCAAAGTGATATAATAGGAAGTGTTGCATACAGGGTTATCAGCAGAAGTGGAATTCCTGTGTTGGCAATTCCTGAAAAATCTTACTATGATGTAAAAAAAGAAAAAGAAATAAAAAGTATTGCATATGTTACTGACTTTGATAATGCTGATTTTCTTGCTATACGCAGGTTGATGAATATTATATCAGCCTTTAACGTGGAATTACACTGCTTGCATATATCTAAGGATGCTTTGAATACTCTTGATTCAGTTAAGATGGATAGCCTAAAGGATTATTTTAAAAAGATAAATCCTAAAATTAAAGTTGAATGCCATATGGTTTCAGAAGATGATAAGCTTAAAGCAATTGAAGATTTTTATAAGAAAGAGAATATTAACCTTATTGCTATTGCAAATAAAAGGAGGGGATTGCTAAGCCGTTTATTCAGTACGGATTTGACGAAAAAAATAATACAGGAAAGTAATATTCCACTTATGTCTTTTAAAGCATAGATGTTTTTTTTTGCCTTATGAAAAAATATCCTGTTAACATAAGATAATTTTTATAAATTTGCACTCGCAAATAGAAAAAAACATTTCATTAAGATAATATTTTTGTTTTGTTATGGATGTTTTATTCTCTATAATTAACCCATTTTATTATTGTTTAACCCAAAGGAAGGAAGAAAATTTTTTAGTGTATAAACATGCTAAAAATGTGGGTTATATCTGACCTTTGAAAAAAAAAATATATTATTATGAAAAAAGTTATTTTACTGTTATTTGCCTTGCCTTTTTTCTTCAATACTGCACAAGCGCAAGGAAACGAAGTCTTTTCAAAAGGTGATCAAGTAATTAATCTGGGCGTTGGCATTGGCACATATCGTACGCTTCCAATGACAGCTTCTTATGAGATTTGTATTGTTGACGGTATTGCAAAAAAAGGTTCTATTGGCATAGGTGGTGTCGCCGGTTTTAGAGCATACCTGGGAAGAACAACGATGTCTTCAAGTCTTATTTTTGGTGTAAAGGCAGCTTTTCACTATAATTTTGTTGAAAACCTGGATACTTATGCCGGGCTTCTTACTGCTTACAGCCATTATACAACTACCAGTACAGTCAATCCAAGTGTTTTTGTACCCGGTGTTTTTGTTGGTGCAAGATACTATGTGAAACCTAAATTCGCTGTTTTTGCTGAAGCAGGTTATGGTATTTCTACATTAAATGTAGGTGTTGCTTTTAAGTTTTAATGCAAAAAACTTTTCTTATAAACCCTGATATGTTTTAGTATCAGGGTTTTTTTTGTATTAATACATAAAAAACAGCTTGCTTTATTAATTGTGTTTTATTTTTGTGTAAAAAACTATGGTAAAAAGAAGAACAGTTTTATTTGCCTCAATATTACTGCTTAGTTTGTTATATTCATGCAGAAGTTTTGATGAGGACGTTGAAGGGCTGAGTGTTTTTAAATATAATGAGGCTTCAAATATAACTTCTTTAGACCCTGCATTTGCCCGCAACCAGGCTAACATCTGGGCAACATCACAATTGTTCAATAGTTTAGTAGAGCTTGACAATGATTTAAATGTTCAGCCTGCAATTGCCAAGAGTTGGAATATCTCAGACGATGGACATACTTATACATTTTTCTTAAGAGATGATGTTTTTTTTCACGATAATAAGTGTTTTGAAGGCGAAAAGGGCAGGAGAGTGCTTGCCTCGGATTTCACATACAGCTTTTCCAGACTTATTGATCCCGGTTTAAATTCACCGGGAATGTGGGTGATGAATCAGGTTGCAAGAAATCCCGATGGTAATTTGAGTATTGAAGCACCAAATGATACAGTTCTTATTATAAATTTGTCAGAAGCATTTCCTCCTATGCTTGGTTTGCTTAGTATGCAGTATTGTGCCGCAATACCTCATGAAGCTATCGATATGTATGGCAGAGATTTCAGGAAAAATCCTGTAGGAACAGGGCCTTTTTATTTTAAATACTGGAAAGAAGGAGTGAAGCTCGTTTATAGAAAAAATGATAATTATTTTCAGTTTGAAGGCAGTAAACAATTGCCCTACCTTGATGCTGTTGCAATTACATTTATTATTGATCGCCAATCTGTATTCCTGGAGTTCGTAAAAGGTAATCTCGATTTTTTGTCAGGCCTTGATGCTAGTTATAAAGATGAATTGCTTGCACCTGACGGCCAGTTAAGAGACAAATACAGCTCTCAACTTAAAATGATCTCAATGCCATTTCTTAATTCAGAATATTTTGGGTTTTTTCTTGGAAGCAATAATAATAATGACCTGCTTAAGAACAAGAAACTGAGGCAGGCTATTAATTATGGATTTGACAGGGATAAAATGATGACTTTTTTAAGAAACAATATTGGAATACCTGCTCATGCAGGATTTGTGCCTGTTGGGATGCCCGGATTTAGTGAAAATGAGGGTGGTTATTATTTTGATCCCGATAAAGCAAGGCAATTGCTTGCCGAAGCAGGTTATCCTTATGGAGAAGGCTTGCCGGAAATCACCCTGATGACAAATGCGATGTACCTTGACCTTGCTCAATACCTTCAACATGAGTTATCGCGTCTTGGCATTAATCTTAAAATTGAAGTTTTGCCACCGGCAACTTTAAGAGAAATGATGGCAAATGGAACTGCCCCATTCTTCAGAGGGTCATGGATAGCAGATTACCCTGATGCCGAGAATTATTTGGCTTTGTTTTACAGCAAAAATAAAGCACCGGGCGGCCCAAACTATACCCACTTTGATAATAAAGAGTTTGATCGTCTCTTTGAAAAATCACGTTCAATTATTAATGATAGTTTGAGAATCCAATTATATAAACAAATGGATAGCATTCTAATAGCAGAAGCTCCTGTGGTATTTTTGTATTATGATCAGTCGGTGAGATTTGTCCAAAGCAACATCCGCAATATGAGTAATAATCCATTGAATCATCTTGATCTGAGAAGGGTCAGGATTGAAGATAAGGGTCGATAAAAAAAGTAACAGTTATAATTTAAGTAAAAAGAGACAAGTGAAACTTTTATAAGATATTATATAACACTTGTCTCTTTTCTTTATGAGGGGAATTTTATAAAAACCTTTTATGGTTTCTTTCAATTATTTTCATTAAGGTATCAGCGGGATCTTTGAATTTATTTGCAAACATCATGGCTGCAATTATGAATGGTTTATAACCTGCTTCAATGTATGTTTTTAATCTGTATTTTTCAAATACTTCAGCATTAACTTCTCCTTCTTTGCAAGAAACTCCGGATATGTCTGCAGGTAAACACTGCATATATAAAGCATTCTGATTTTTTGTAAGGTTCATCTTTGCCTGATCATATTCCCAATCCTTATATTTCGCATTATTTAGCAGGCACACTTTTTCAAGTTCTTTTAGTCCGTCTTTGTCTGCTTTTTTCAATAATTCTGTCCTTTGCTGCATAATTCGATAAGGTGCCCAGCTTTTAGGATATACAATGTCTGCATCTTTCATTGCATCACTCATAGAATGGCTTACATTAAAAGTTCCTCCGCTTTGTTTTGAGTTGTTTTTTGCTAAATCCACTATTTCAGGAATCAGGTCATAGCCTTCGGGATAAGCAAGTTCTATATTCATTCCAAAACGTGACATTAGTGCAATAATTCCCTGAGGTACCGACAATGGTTTCCCATAACTTGGAGAATATGCCCAGCTCATGACTAGTTTTTTACCTTTAAGATTATCTAGTCCCCCAAATTCATTTTTTAGATGCATTAGGTCAGCCATTGATTGTGTAGGGTGGTCCATATCACATTGCAAGTTAACAATGCCCGGCCGAACCGGCAAAACACCTTCTTTATATCCCTCATCAAGAGAATCGGCAACTTCTATCATGTATTTATTTCCTTCTCCCAGGTACATATCATCGCGGATGCCAATAAAATCAGAAAGGAAAGAGATCATGTTTGCTGTTTCTCTGACAGTCTCTCCATGTGATATTTGTGACTTTTCTTCATCAAGGTCTTGCACTGCCAATCCAAGCAAGTTGCTTGCAGAAGCAAATGAGAATCTTGTTCGTGTTGAATTATCCCTGAAGTTTGAAATCGCAAGTCCGGTATCAAAAACTCTCGGCGAGATATTATTATCACGCATTTCTTTTAAAATCGAAGCAATCTCCAATATGCTATCTAAATCTTCACGGCTTTTTTCCCATGTCAATAAAAAATCCTTTCCAAAAAGCCCGGTTTTTATCTTTTTTATCTTTTCAATTTTCTCTTTCATATTATGTAGGTTTGTATTTCTTAAATAAATTATTTCAGGAAAACTATTTCACATCCAACTCATAAGCAAATGCGGCATAAAAAGCTGATGCGTCAACAAGATCTTGCACCGGCACTTTTTCATTAGGGGCATGTGCCAGAACTTCATTGCCGGGGCCAAATCCTATTATTGGAATGTCGTAATAACCATTAATAGTAACTCCATTTGTAGAAAAAGTCCACTTATCAATTTTTGGTGCCTTGTTAAATAGTTTTTTAAATACATTAGCACCTGTTTGAACTACTTCGTGGTTTTCTTCTAGTTTCCAGGTTGGATAGTATTTCTCCATACCGTATTTTAAACCGGTAAATGCTTTTTCGGAGTATTCAAGTACTTCAACTTTAGCGTTCATACCTTTTATAATTTCCTTTATTTCATTCAGTGCCGTTTCTTTTGTTTCACCCCAGGTAAGCCTTCTGTCCAGGTGCAGATGAGCATAATCCGCAACGGCACAAAGAGAAGGGCTGTTAGAAACAAATTCAGAAATAGTAATACTGCCTTTTCCCAGAAACTCATCAAACTTTAATCTTTCGTGAAGCTTTTCAATTTCCAGGGCAACTTTTGATGCCATATAAATTGCATTTACGCCTCTTTCCGGTGCAGAGCCATGCGATGATACACCCTGGAAAGTTACTCTCATTTCCATACGTCCGCGATGCCCCCTGTAAATATTCAGGTTTGTAGGTTCAGTGCTTATTGCAACATCCGGCTTAATGCCTGATTCTTCTACAATATATTTCCAGCACAGGCCGTCACAATCTTCTTCAACAGCACTGCCAACAAAGTAAATAGTCATATCTTTATCGAATCCAAGTTCTTTAAGAATTCTTCCGGATGTGACAAAAGCTGCAGGCCCTCCTTTTTGGTCAACAGTACCACGTCCCAATACATAACCATCTTTAATCTCACCACTAAAAGGATCAAAATCCCAATTATCAAGGTTCCCAACATCAACAGTGTCCATATGCCCGTCTATCGCAAGAATCTTTTTCCCGTTTCCAATACGGCCAATAACATTTCCCAATCCGTCAATTTTGACCTCATCAAAACCGGCTTCTTCCATTTGCCTTTTCAGCTCGTATTGAACCTCTTTTTCCTGTAGGCTTAATGATTTTATTTTAATAAGTTTTGATAAATTTTGAGCTGTGTAATCTCTGTATTTGTTTGCTAATTCGTTAATTTTTAGATATATGTCGTTCATCTTTAATTAAGTTTTAATTTATAAATTTTTTTGGAGCCTATTAATAAGAGTATTATTTGTGGGATAATGAGAACTCTTATTGAAATTATTATTCACCCAAAATCTGAAAAAATATAAGGCATAAAAATGAAGTGCAAAGATATTGATTTCTTTGAAAATATGCTTGTGTTAAGTATAAAAAAAGCCGGTAAAAATATTTTACCGGCTTTTTAGTAAGTATGTTAGTAGTATTAATTAGGCATTAAGCATAATTGGCATAACAAGCATAAGAATATCCTCTTCTTTGTTGTCATTATCAACAGGCATGATAAGTCCGGCACGGTTTGGTTCAGACATTTCAAGCATTACCTGATCAGTTTCAATATTATTTAACATTTCATTAATAAATTTGCTATTAAAGCCAATTTCCAGGTCTTCACCTTCATAGTGGCAGTTTAGCCTTTCTTTTGCCTCATTACTGTAGTCAAGGTCTTCTGCATTTAAAACCAGTTCAGAACCTGCAATTTTAAACTTAACCTGGTAAGTAGTCTGATTTGAAAACAATGAGACCCTTTTTATTGAATTAATGAAAGGAATGCGGTCAACAACAAGTTTATTTGGATTTTCTTTTGGAATTACAGCATTATAATTCGGATATTTACCTTCAATCAACCTGCATGTGACTGTAATATTTTGGAATATAAATCTTGCATTAGTTTCGTTAAACTCAAGGCTAACAGGTGCATCATCCTGAGACAGGATATGTTTAAGCTGGTTTAGCGGCTTTTTTGGAATAATAAAAGATGCATTATCTTTTGCTTTAACATCATTTCTGCGATATCTTACAAGTTTGTGAGCATCAGTAGCAACAAAACTGATATTTTCGTCAGAAAGCTCTACATAAACACCAGACATTGCCGGACGAAGCTCGTCATTGCTTGCAGCAAAAATAGTTTTTGAAATTGCATTATATAAAATGTCAGAATCTATTTGCAGTTTACTGCCTCCTTCTATCTCTGGAGTTTTAGGAAAATCTTCTCCATTTTGGCCGGCAAGCCTGAATTTTCCTTCGCCTGCTGTTAGCGTTATGCTATAATTATTATCATCAACGTCAAAAGTTACAGGAACATCGGTAAATGTTTTTAGTGTATCTAATAATATTTTTGCAGGTATTGCAACACTACCGGTACCTTCTGCCATATCAGCAGCTAACTTTGCATTCATCGTAGTTTCCAGGTCGGAAGCTAAGATATTTATTTCATTATCTTCCAATAAAAAAAGAAAATTATCGAGTATTGGTAAAGTACTGTTAGTCCCCACAACTCCGCTGATTGCCTGTAGTTGCTTTAATAGGGCTGAACTGGAAATAATAAATTTCATGCTTCAGATATTTTTTGTTTTACGTCTTAATTTTTTCTCTATTTAATGTGCAAATATAGTTTTAAAAAATTTGTTATAACATTTTAATAATATATTTTTTTAAGCATTTAAACAAACTCAGTTGTTTTCTTTATAAAAGGATAGGGGTTTTAATATTCTGTTAAATACATAATACCTTGCATACGCAAAAACCGAATCCTCTGTTTTGAGATAAAATATATTCGGGTCAATATCAGTTTTTACTCCAAGCTCATCCATCTCTTCTTTGGTTATTGATTTTTGATATATTTCAATCTTTTGCCTGTTGTCATATACATCAACTAATTCAATAACATAAATTGCTTTGCTGTCTTTTATTTTACTTATTATTTGCCGGTTTTCTTCTTCATTTAAATACTTTTCAAAATACAAATTTCTAAAGGCTGATAAAAACCTGTTTACTTTTGTTGTATCGTATGAAATATCAAGAGGCTCTTCTGTTAATGGGTTTTTAAATAAAAACTCATTTTTCTTGTTTTCTAACACAAAGGATTCATCCGGATTGCCGGGCAGCAGAACTTTTACTTCCTTGATTTCTGAAGACCTTAGGTTTGTTATCACCGGATTCATCCATTCATGTGGGTTTGATGAGAAATTATTTCTTATACCTGCTTCATAAGCTGTTATTGAAACAATAAATGGGATATTGGAGTTTTGAAGTTTCATGTATGTTCCCTCATCTTTATAATTGGGCCCAACAAGGATAGTTCTGATATTTGTGTTATATGGAATGTATTTCCATTTACCAAGAGGAATAAGAAATCTTTGAGCATAAATCTCAACTATTAAGCCTTCTTTTAATAATAGGTCTTCGATACTGTCTTTCACAGCGATAGGAACAGGCATCCTGATACTAATATTTTTTAGAACATAAATAAGGTCTTTTACTGCCAGGTCATTTGCGTGGTATTCATTGTTAATTATCCAATTGTTTTCCTTGTCTTTCTCAAGTTTTAATGCATTATCATCTTTGCCGCTTATGATAATTTTTGTTACTGTTTCATCATTATCAATTGAGATATTCTTTGCATATTTTATGCTTGTACCCCGATTCCCTGCATTATATAAATATAGAGAAAATGTGATGACTATAAGAGATATAATAAAATACAGAAAATTCTTTTTTTTTCTACTCATTGTCTTAACAAATACCTTTAATGAAATTAATATTTGAAAACATTACTTATATTTTCTTTTCCTGATAAATGCCCTTATTAACCCAAAAACAATTACTATTATTACCGGGAACAGCACATTTGCAATTTGTATTTTTAATGTATTGTTTTTTATTTTTTGTTTATCGAGCAATCTGAGCCTGACCTCTTTATTTCTCGCCTCCATAATGCTTGGATCATTAGCAAGATAATTTATGGCATTCAAAATAAAATCTTTATTGCCAAAATTTTCATTCAGATACTTGTCATATCCCAACGGATAGGGTTGGCCCTGTGAATCAAATTGATTTAAAATAATATCACCGTCTGAGACAACTATCATTTTATTTTTTTTACTTTTATTTTTTACCTGAAAGTCTTCCGGCATAATCACTTCCGGTTTTATCCTGTTTTTAAAAATGCTTTCAAACTCACCCTCCAGTAAAACCGCAACAGGTTGAGGCCCATCGCGAAATAGTTGCTCATTTGGCGGGTTATGAAGTATATCAAGGCTTATCCTTGCAGGTGTATTCATTATTTGAGTATGCCTGGAGGTTTCAAGTAGTATTGTTTTGTCAACATTGGGTACATCAACAGTATCCAGACTACTAACAAATTCCGTTTTTATTGCATTCAGGTTTCTTACAATAGGATGTTTGCTGTGAGGAGTTATCATAGGGAAAAAATACCATGATACAAGACTTATTTGTGGCCTGTTTCCTATCATGCCGGTAGTAACAGGAATAGGAACAGCATTCAGGTCTTTCAGAAGGTTGTTGTTTAATCTAACGCCATATCTGAACAGCATATCATCAATATTGACCGGCCAGGCCATGCCAATAGTTTCCGGTGTGGTTTTCAGGCTGTCCATATCAGCAAATACAGGGTCTATTAGCCATAGGCAAGAACCTCCATTCATAATATATTGATCTATAAGAAACTTCTTTTTATCATCGAATTCTTTTCTTGGCTTAGTAATTACTAAGGTTTCCAAGGTAGACAAAGGTGCATAGCTACTGTCGATTTTTATATTTTTTACATTATAAAAATCACTTAAGGAAATCATTATATCGGCAAAAAATTTTGGATTAGGTTCTCCTATATTACTGAGAAATCCAATGTTTGATTTTTTTTCTGCAACAAGTTTTCGGATTGCTGTTGCAAGATTATATTCCAGGGCCTGAACAGAATTATTAAGGATATTTTCATGCTCAATCCCGATTTGGTCAAATAATAACTGGACAGGGACCTCTTTGCCTTTGTAGCTTGCTAATGCTCCCGGAAAAATAAGTTGCTGCGAACTTGCATCGTCAGCTTTAACCTGCAATTGAGTTGGCTTTAATCCTTTATTGATAAGCATTTCTATTTTTGCATCTCTTTGTTTATCATTGCTTGCACTTAAAGGGTTTTCAAAATCATAATGAATATTATCACTATAAGCCCTGAACTCCTGAAGCATTTCCCTGGTTTGATTGCGAAGCCTCTTGAAACCGGCAGGAAAATTTCCTTCGAGGTAAATTTTGAAATATACGATATCATCCAGTTCTCTTAATAGTTCTTTCGTTGAGTTTGTTAAAGAATATCTTTTTTCGGCAGTCATATCTATCCTGAAAAAATATAATGATCCTATTATATTTAAAGAAAGTATTATAACGATTGCAAGTACGAATTGCATCAGGTTATTTTTTTTATTGCTGTTTTTTAAGTTCATAAACTCAATTATAATTGTTCTGTTTTTTTAAAAAAAGTATTTACCATTTTCTGCTTTCAATTTTTATTTTAGTAAGCAGCAAAAAGATTACAGTGACACTAATAAAATAAATAATATCCCTGGAATCTAAAACACCTCTTCCCATTGATGTATAATGTGAATACATGCCTAAATTCCTGATAAAAAGATCAAATTTTCCAAAAAGGTCAAAAGAATAAAATAACTCAAAGCCCAAATAGGCAAAACCACATAAGAATAAGGCTGTTAAGAATGAGACGATCTGGTTATCTGTTAAAGAAGATGCAAACACACCTATTGAAATAAAGCCTGAACCCAAAAGCAGTAACCCGATATATGAGCCTGTGATACCGCCTGTATCAACAT
>JAWOBS010000114.1:0-8685 GCA_046484145.1 Bacteroidales bacterium | reverse complement strand
GTGATTATTTAAATCATTATCTGTTTTTGTATTATTATTGCTTAGATTATGTTGATTGGTATTTTCCTTTAGCATAGGAAATGAGAAATAGAATGTTGATCCGGCATTTTCTTTTGACTCAACCCAAATCTCGCCATTCATAATTTCCACATAAGCTTTAGAAATTGCCAGTCCAAGTCCTGCACCTTCATAATCTCTTGAATTGCTATAATTTCCCTGCACAAACCTGTCAAAAATATAGCTTTGTTTGTTTTTTGGTATGCCTGTGCCTGTATCTCTTACAAAGAAAACAATTTTGTCGTTTTTAATTTCATAACCAAAGCTGATATTGCCGGCGGAAGTAAATTTTATTGCATTTTTTAAAAGATTAGACATTGTGGCATTTAGTTTTTCCTTATCTGTGTATATAGTAAAAGGTTTTTCTTCTTTTAAATGACTACATTGTAAATCAAGGTTTTTATTATTAGCATCTTCAACAAAGAAGTCATATAAGCTTTTCATAACTTCATTAACACTTACTTTTTCATTATATACTTCAATTTGTCCTGCCTCTATTCTTGAAATATCAAAAAGGTCATTAATAATGCTTAACATCCTTTTTCCACTTTTTTCTATAATACTTAAATAATGACTTTTTTGATTTTTATTAAGATTGGTATTTTTTAGCAGTTCTGTAAAACCTAATATTCCGTTCATTGGTGTTCTTATTTCATGACTCATGTTTGCCAGGAACGCAGATTTTAGTTTGTCACTTTCTTCGGCTTTTTCTTTCGCTTTGAGAATATCTAATTCCATTTTTTTCCTTATGGAGATATCTGTTACGGCCATTCTTATAAGATTATTTTGCTTATTTTCTGAACCCGGGTTAGCAGGGTAGAGGTTGAATTCAGCAATTGTAGTACAATTAGTATTTCCTTTAAATACCAATTCAATACTATTAGTACTCTTTTCTTTTAACAGCTTTTTTGTAATAATGTAAAATTTATCCTGGTCGTTGGGGTGGATATATTTTGTGATTTTGCTTCCTATAATGCTTTTAATATCATAATTTACGAGCTTTGCAAAAGTTGTATTTACTTCTTTTATAATACTATCCTCTTTGAAGACAACATATCCTATAGGAGCATTATGGAATAGTTCTATATAGTGAGATTTAGACTTTTCGAGTTCTTCACGGATTCTACTTAGCTCTATATTTTGAAATTCCAGTTCCTGGTGGTATATATTAATCTCTTCGATGATTTCATCGATATTTTTATCCTTAAAATTTAGATGATTCAAATTCTTTGATTGCAAGGTTTTTTCAATCATCTTATTTATAAGGTTCTTATCATTATTTTGTTTATTCTTTTTTGTCATTTCTAAATGCTTATATAAAAAGATATTTATACATCTCAATATTTTGATGTTGTACTATCCAACAACATCGATAGTGAAAACACCACCTTCAAATTCTTTTTTATCATTAAAAACCGGGGTGCCATTAATAGAAAGCAATTTTTTCGATTTGCCCGGAATTTTTATATAGTGTTTTACGCCGGAAACCGGAGCTTTTGTTTTTTTTACTACTGCAAATGGAAGATTTTCAGAAGGAAACTTTTTCCCATCCAGGCCTGTAATTTCCCATTTCGAGGCATCATAAGTCCTGGCGGTTATTTCCTTTTTAGAAATTCCAAATAATTTCTCCGCTGTTTTATTGGCGTATGTTATTTCCCCATTTGCATTAACAAGTGTTTTTGCAAGTGGACTGTTATCCAATACCATCCTAAGAAACTCTTTGTTTTTTCTTAGTTCCTTATTTACTTTTTTTAGTTTTAACTCTTTTTCTTTATTCTCAGATATATTTATCATCATTCCACGTAATATTGCTGGTTTCCCTTCTTTCATCTCAATATTAACAATATCCCTGATCCATAAATATTTATCATTTTTTGTCTTAAATCTATATTCAAAAACATGATCCTCTCCTTTTTTTGTGCATTCAAAACAATAATTCACCGCTTTTTTCCTGTCTTTAGGATGGATTTTAGATTCCCAGAATTTGATACCGGTCCATTCATCCTCTTTATAGCCAAATAATGTAAGTGATTGAGGTGAGACATAAAGCCATTTGTCTTTTATAATATCATATTCCCATGTAAGCGCATGAGTGTTTTCAACAAGTAGCCTGAATTTTTCTTTATTTACAAATAATTCTTTTTCAGTCTTTTTCAGTTTAGTAATGTCAATAAAGGTTATCATAATGCCCTCAACAGAATTATACTCAGTTCTGTATGGCCTTAATCTTGCCTCCCAGATATTCCCGTTTTTGTCAATAATTTCTTTATTTACAGCTGTAAGACTTTCAACAACGGTTTCAATATCTTGTAAGAGATTAGTATAATTGGGCAACACAGCTATGTGAGAAATCGGCCTGTCAATATCAGTTTCCATAATGTTTGTAATTTGCGAAACAACAGGTGTTATTTTTCTGATACACAGATTTCTGTCAAGATAGATTGCACCAACTCCTGTGTTTTTTAATAAGTTGTTTAGGTCATTTGACAGCCTTGTCAATTCTTCAATTTTGTTTTGGTATTCATAATTTACGGTATATAGCTCTTCATTAACAGACTGCAGCTCCTCATTTGTGCTTTGCAGTTCTTCGTTAGAAGCAACCAATTCTTCATTTGAGGATTGCAGTTCTTCATTTGATGTTTCCAGTTCTTCTACGGTAGCTTGTAAGTTTTCTCTTGAAGTTTGCAGTTCTTTTTCCAGTTCTATTATCCTGTTGCTTACTTCGGTTTCAATGTTAACTTTTGATTTAGTTTTGTTGTCTTTTCTTGCTTTTTCGGATTTGAGAATAAAGCTAATCAGGTAATAATTAGTTTTATCAATAGTTATAGCACTGCCTTCAAGGTTGATTTTTTGTTTTTCCAGGCCTTTAATGCCCTGTATGTTTTCAAATACAACGTCTTTTTTGTCTTTTTTTAGTTTTCTCAGTAAGTTGTTTGCAAAAACATTGAGATTATCTTTTAGAATATTTATAAGGTTATGCGAGAACTTTCCAGGTTGAAGCTGTATGAAATTGTTTATATCATTAATAACATGAATAATATTGTCGTTTTCATCTACAATAACAGAGGGAGGCAGAAATTTCGTTAAGGTTTTTTCCAGTAATTTATCAATTTTATGGCTTATATGTATGTTGTTTGTCAGATTGTAGCTTTTTTCAGTATTAACAACTTGCGTTCTGGGCATTGGCATGTCCTTAATAATTGGTGGTTTAAAGCCTTCTTTAGTTTGATATATTTTCCACTTGCCGTCAATTTGTTTGTAAGCCTGGCTCATTTCACCAATGCTTTCACTGCTACCCATAAAAAGGAAATTCTCCGGCTTTATAGCATAATAAAACATTGATAATAATCTTTGCTGTATTTCGGATTTGAAATAGATAAACAAATTCCTGCAGATAATTAAATCAATTTTTGAAAAAGGAGGGTCTTTCAATAAATTATGTGTAGCAAAAACAATTAATTTGCGAATGGATTCATTTATTTGATAGCCATTATCTTTTTTTGTAAAATACTTTTGCAGCAAATGTGGGGCAATGTCAGATATGATGCTTTCCGGGTATAATCCTTGACTGGCCACATTCAATGAATGCTTGTCAATATCAGTCGCAAATATTTTTATGTCGCAATTAATATTATTCTTTTCAAAAAATTCGAGAAAATTAATTGCCAAAGAATAAACTTCCTCACCCGTTGAGCAGCCAACAGACCATATCCTGATTCCATTAGGGCTGTTGTAATCAAGATTAGGAAGTACATTTTTTGTTAGGCTTTGGAATGCTTCATTATCTCTGAAAAACCTTGTAACACCAATAAGCATTTCCCTGAATAAAGTATCTTTTTCTTTGTTGGATTCCGACAGAAACACCAGGTATTCACTAAGAGTATTAAACCTGTTGATACTTACTCTTCTTTCAAGGCGCCTGGTTATGGTGTTTTCTTTGTAATAAGAGAAATCTATTCCACTATAGTCTCTGAGAATAATATTTACTTTGGTTAATGTATCTATATCTTTTTCTAAAATGTTTTCAGTATTTTTTGATTTTCTTATAAAAGGATGTTGTATATAATTTAATAATGCTTCAGGCATTTTATCGGGAGTTAAAATGTAATCTACCAGGCCTGTTGCAATAGAGCTTTTGGGCATACCATCAAATTTTGCCGATTCTTCATCCTGGGCCATGATAATGCCACCGGCTTCTTTTATGGCTTTTGTTCCAAGAGTTCCATCGCTGCCGGTTCCTGATAATATTATGCCGATAGCATTCTTCCCTTTATCTGCAGCAAGTGATCTGAAGAAGATATCAATAGGCAGATTTAAGCCATTCTTTTTCTCATAATCTTCCAGGTGAAGAGTGTCGTGAAATATTGATAAGTTCTTTCTTGGTGGAATTAAATATATATGATTCGGCTCTACCGGTATATTATCACTTACAATGCTTATAGGAATGGAAGTATACCTGGCAAGTAGCTCATCCATTAAACTCCTGTAATCCGGCGAAAGATGCTGGATTACCACAAATGTCAATGATGTGTCAGCCGGTACTGCTTTGAAAAAACTTTGTAAAGCTTCCAGTCCACCTGCCGATGCTCCAATTCCTATAATTATTTGATCGCTGTTTTTTTTTGTAATATTTGATTCTGCTTTGCCCATTATTTTTTTTAAATTAAACGTTTGTTTCTCAGCCTTAACAAACAACATTCACATAGTTTATATGTTCACATCTTCTATAATTTTTAGCAAGTCCGCTGTTTTTAAAGGTTTTGTGATATAATTATTAAAGCCTGCTTTTAGAGCTTCTTCTTTATTCCCTTTAATTGCAAATGCTGTTTGTGCAATAATTGGGATTTTTTTATCAAGCTTTCGTATTTGTTTCGCTGCTTCCAGGCCATCCATCTCAGGCATTTTTATATCCATGAGTATGAGATTTATCTCCGGATTATTTTCATAAATATTAATTGCTTCCTTGCCGTTCTTTGCAATAAATAATTTATTTGCCATATCACTCAGCAATGTTTTTAATAGTTCTAATGATACATCATCATCTTCAGCAATAAGAATATTTAACTTCTTACAAGCATTGGAAATAATTGCATCTTCTTTACTCATTTTTACTAATTACTTCTAATTTGTATTTTTAAAAATTATTAAACAAACTTTACATACACCACTGTAATTTTCTGATTTAAAAGCCATAAGCATAGTAGCAATGTTTTATTTATTCAGTCCTAATGATTTATCAATTTGTACAACACTTTGCTTTTTGATAATTCTTTGTAATACTTCGCCGGTATATGTGTTAAATTGTATTTTTCTTCCCAGTTTTCCTCCAACACTTTCTCCTGTTATTTTAATGCCTTGCTCTTTGAGAATCTTATGTGCAATATGAATGTTTCTTTCACCGATTAGAAACTGGCTGATTTGCGTGTCAATAACCTCTCCGCCGCCAAAAACTTTTGCTATCATATTTTTTTTATGACATCCAAAGCCCAGCATTTTTTCAATTAATTTTTCTATTGCAATATTGCCGTATTTCGTTGAAGCAAGGCCTTGTCCGTTCCATAAAGGGAGCATATAGTGATTTATTCCGCCCAGTTTAAGTATGGGGTCATAAAGGCAAACTGCAACACAAGAGCCTAGTATTGTACTGACAAAAGTTTGCTCTTTGCTCACATACAGTGTTGAGGGATATAAAAAGTGTGTGTTTGTGCTCATCTGTTTTTGTTCAATCAACTAAAACGATTCATTATCATCAAATAAAAATTCATTGCCGTCAGAAGCAAAGCCTTCAATGCCATCAATTGGCTTGCCCGGAGGCAACACTATTTTAAAAACAGTTTTTTCGTCCGGTTTGCTATCCATATCCAATTGGCCATTAAGCATATCTATAATTGCCTTGTTGATTGATAAACCCAATCCGTGGCCTCTGTTTACAGAGTTGATGCCCGGATCAATTCTTTTAAATCTGTTGAAAATTATTTTTTTATTCTCCTTGGAAACACCTGAGCCAAAATCTGTTACTGATATTTCAATATCATCATCGACCAGTTTTGCTTTAATAATAACTTTTCCTGCATCATAGCTGAATTTTATAGCATTACTCAGGAGGTTTGCCAGTATTAAATTGAGCTTTTCCGGGTCAGTAGGGAAGTAAAAGCTTTTTTCAACGCCCGGGTAAATATCAAAGGAATATTGCAGGTTAATTTTCTTTTTGTCAATTTCATATTTGAAATTGTCGATCAGGCTTTGAATCAACTGATTAATATCAACATTAGTTATTTCCGGCGACCATTCACCTGCTTCAATTTTTGCTGCGGCAAATATATTCTTCAACTGGAAGTCAAGGTTGAAAGCTTCAGAATGTATCAGGTGAACCATTGAAATTATTTTCTCCCAATCTTCACCTTCAGATTGCAGTATATTTTTACTCAAACCTAGTATGGCAGCAAAAGGATTTATTATTTCATTTGTAATATTAGAAATGAAATGTGTTTTCATTGCCTCGGATTCTTCAAGCTTTTTATTAACCTCGGTAAGTTGATTTGTCAACTTTTGAAGTTCCTGCAACGACTTTTTATTTTGTCTGAACCTCTTTTCCAGTTCCTGAAGAATTTGTTCGTCTGTTAAATTTTGCATATTACAATATTTTTTGTTTTAACTAATTACAATATTATAAATCGATATGTTTTATAAGCATTTCATAAAAACTGTTGGTTTTAGCTGAACCAGGGGCACATTAAGCCCTGTTATTGATTCACTGTGTCCCAGGAAGAAATAACCTCCGGGTTTTAATTTTTTCGTGAGCTTATTTATCACATTTTCCTGGGTTTTTCTATCAAAATATATAAGCACATTCCTACAAAAGATAATATCAAACTCATCTTTTACCTTATCATAATTGTCATCAATGAAGTTAAGCCTGTCGTAAGAGGCCTTATTTCTAAGTTCCGGTATCACTCTTACTGTTGGTTTTGTCCTGTCTTTTGAACGAAGGAAATATTTCCTTTTTAGCTCCATAGGCACATTTGCAATTCTCTCTTCTTTATAAACAGCATCAATTGCGCTGGCCAATATTCTTGTAGAAATGTCGGTGCCAAATAGGCTGAAATCAAACTTTTTGTTGTTGTTTTTAAATTCACTGAACAACATAGCAAGAGTATATACTTCTTCGCCGCTGGAGCAACCTGCGCTCCATACATTAAGTGTAGAGCCATGTTTATGTTTGTGCATAAACTCCGGCAGTACAATTTGCTGAAGAAAATCGAAATGGGCCGGTTCACGAAAAAATTCTGTTTTGTTGGTAGTAACAACATCTATCATGTGCACTACTTCCATAGAACCGGTATCTTCATTAAACACATAATCACAGTATTCTTCGTATGAGCCAATTTTTAGTTCCCTTAACCTTCTCTGCAACCTGCTTTGCAGCATGATTTTTTTTGCCTGTGGCATTTTTATGCCGTATTGGGAATATATAAAACTGCTAAGCTTCTCAAAAACCTTGTCCGGCATTTTTAGTTTATAAATGGCAGATAATTTGTTAATGTCATTCTTTTCTAATTCTGTGTTCATCTTAAAAACAATTAAATAATTTCTTTTCTATTAATTTTTTATGATATGTAATTATTATTAAGGTCATTCCTGACGATTTCAAATTCTTTGTATAGTTCTTCAAAACAATAATATATCTCCTTAATGTCTTTATCATTATAATCTTCGATCTTTTCGGCAATATAACTTAGCTTTTCAAAGCACATAAAGGCTGATATTCCTTTAATCTTATGAGCAATGAACTGAATTTTATTATAATCAGTATTGGCTATAGCTTCTCTAAGGTTTGCGATATATGTTTCAATCTGCGCAATTGCCATGGCAGTGTATTTTTTAAACTGCTGCCTTTTACCGCTAACTCTTTGTAAAAATCTATGCTCGTTAAAATGTTTGTATTCAATTTCATATTTAATACTAATGTTTTGTGCTTGATCGGTATTTACATCATTTTCGCGATTTTTACCAAGGAACTTTATCAATATTGATTTTATTTGCTCTATATTTATTGGCTTTGGGAGAAAATCATTCATACCTGCTTTAAGGCATTTTTCCTTTTCTCCTTTTACTGCCCTTGCTGTTAATGCAACTATAGGTGTTTTATTTGTTATTTTGCTTTCAATCCTTCTAAGGTCTTTTGTTGCAGTATATCCGTCTTTTTCAGGCATTTGGATGTCCATGAAAATAATATCCGGTTTTTCATTGCTATGTATTTCAATTGCTTTATTGCCATCGTTTGCCTCGAAAAACACTGCATCAGGTATAAGCTCTTTGATGTTAGCTTTCACTAAATCAATAATAATATCCTGATCTTCAGCTATTAGTATTTTTGGAGATGGGATAATATTATCAAGTTTGTCTTGATTTGGCTCGGACACAGTGGAGTAGGAGGCATCAGTTATGTAATTAAATAATTTTTTATTGATATCATCAGTGACGTCTTTCTTTGAGTTTTTATACTCACAATTAATTGAAAAAGAGAAGGTACTTCCTGCCCCGACTCTGCTGTATAGATTGATTCTGCTTCCCAGTTTTAATAATATTTTATTGGAAATAACCAGTCCCAGCCCAGAACCACCAAAC
>JAWOBS010000287.1:0-7342 GCA_046484145.1 Bacteroidales bacterium | reverse complement strand
CGCGGCGCATCAACCTGGTCTGCAGCCGGCTCTTCCTGCACGCCTTCCTCGCCGAGAGCCACAGCATCACGCCGGCGGATGCCGAGGAGGCCGCCCGCGATCTGCGCGACGAGGAGCTGACGCAGCCGCTGAACAGACGGCGGGACGCCTGGCCGGTCGAAGAGGAAGAACGGCGGTCGGCCTCCTCGGCATCCGCCGGCGTGATGCTGTGGCTCTCCGCGAGGAAGGCGTGCAGGAAGAGCCGGCTGCAGACCAGGTTGATGCGGCGCGGCACGCCCCCGCTGAATTCGTAGACGACCGGCAGTACGCCGGGCTCGAGGACCGGATCGCCCTTCCAGCCGGCCGCCTCGAGGCGGCGCTGCACGTACTGCATGGTCTCCTCGGGGCTCAAGGGCTCGAGGTGCCAGGCCGCGATCAGCCGCTGGTGCACCTGCTCCATCTCGGGCCGGCGGAAGAGTTCGCGCAGGCCCTCCTGCCCGAGGAGGATGATCTGCAACAGCGGCTGGCCGCCGTGCTGCAGGTTGTTCAGCAGGCGGATCTCCTCCAGTGCCTCGCGCGAGAGGTCCTGCGCCTCGTCGATGATCAGCAGCGCGTGCATGCCGCGCCGGTGTTGCTGACTGAGGAACTCCAACCAGGATTGACAGAATGTTATCAAGACCTCAGATTAAAAATATTTTCCCCAGAAATCTTAGATTGTATTGGACTGCAAAGCCCATTGAAGTTGATGAACAGGAATACCTTCAGCTTATAGCTATAAAAGAAGTTGGCAGAGAAGGTAAAGCTCCGCTATCGGGTGATGTTATTGTAGATGCGAGGCAGGATTTCAGCCCTACAGGCGATGCTGAAATCACTATGAATATGAATTCTGAAGGCTCAAGAATATGGAGAAGGCTGACTGCCGATAATATTGGTAGTTCTATTGCTGTTGTTCTGGATGACCTTGTTTATTCATTCCCTACAGTTCAGGCTGAAATATCAGGTGGGCGCTCTCAAATTACCGGTAACTTCACAATACAGGAAGCGCAAGACCTTGCTAATATTCTGAAAGCAGGTTCTTTACCTGCGCCGGCACATATTGTTGAAGAAGCAATCGTTGGGCCATCGCTTGGCCGCGAAGCTATTAACAGTGGTTTTATTTCGTTTATAATTGCCTTTATTTTGGTTCTTATTTACATGGCAGTATATTACTCAAAAGCAGGTTTGGTTGCTGACTTTGCTTTGGTGGCAAATATATTCTTTATTCTTGGAGTACTGGCATCTCTTGGTGCTGTATTAACATTGCCCGGTATTGCCGGTATTGTGCTTACTCTTGGTATGGCAGTGGATGCTAATGTGATTATTTATGAAAGGATAATTGAAGAGCTTCGAGCCGGAAAAGGAAATAAGCTTGCTATCTCTGATGGATATAAAAATGCTTATTCTGCTATTATTGATGGTAACGTTACTACATTATTAACAGCAATTGTTTTATATGTCTTTGGATCAGGCCCTGTACAAGGTTTTGCTACCACATTGATTATAGGTATTGTTTGTTCATTGTTTACAGCAATATTCCTTTCAAGATATATTTTCTCATACTGGATGGACAGAAACATAAAAATCAAATTTGATACTAAAATATCCAGAGGCTTCTTATCAAAAGTTAATTTTGACTTTATAGGTGCAAGGAAAAGGTTTTATGTTGTATCTGCTTTGGTTATTCTTTTGGGTATAACATCATTGTTTGTCCGTGGTTTAAGTTATGGTATTGATTTTGCCGGAGGCCGTTCTTATGTAGTTCGTTTTGACCAGGAAGATATTAATACACAGGAAATAAGAAATGCATTAACCACACACTTTGAAGAAGCACCTGAAGTTGTCACCTTTGGACCGAACAGGCAAGTTAGAATAACAACGTCATATTTAATAAATGATGACAGTTCAGAAGCTGACTCTATTGCTGAAAGGGCATTATACGAAGGTGTAATTGACTTCTTTGAAAATCCAATACCTTATAATGAATTTGTCAGTGATGATGATAACAAGGAGATAGGGCGATTGAGTTCCCAAAAAGTTGGGCCTACTGTTGCCCGGGATATTAAAGTCGGTGCTGTTGTCAGTGTTATTATTGCATTGTTTATAATATTTATTTATATTGCAGCTAGGTTTAGAAAGTGGCAATTTGGCCTTGGTGGCCTTGTTACTATTGCCCACGACTCTATAATTGTGGTGTCGCTATTCTCATGGTTCCATCATGTAGTTCCATGGACAATGGATATTGACCAGATATTTATTGCTGCAATACTTACTATTATTGGTTATTCTATTAATGACACTGTTGTAATATTTGACAGGGTTAGGGAAAATATTAAATTATTCCCTAAACGAGACCTTAAGGTGAATGTAAACTCTGCATTAAATGCCACACTTTCACGTACATTTAATACTTCCGGAACAACGATAATCGTACTTTTAATTATTTTCTTATTTGGAGGTGAAGTTATTAGAGGTTTTTCTTTTGCTCTTCTAATAGGTGTTGCAGTGGGTACATATTCATCACTGTTTAACTCTATTTCAGTAGCTTATGACCTTATTTCATTGAAAAAAAAGAAAAAAGTCACTGAGAAGAGTAAAAAATAGCCTTAACAGTATATCATTATACCATTATAAACCGCTTCATAATTAAATGTGGAGCGGTTTTTTTATCAAATATTTGTAGTATTTGATATTTTTCATATTGGTTTCACTAAATTTGCAAATTATTAACCCATTAGCAGGTTTTTTATGAGCTCATTTTTACCTGTTCTATTATTTGGAATAAGCGGCGGTGAAGTTTTTATCATACTGCTGTTTATACTTTTGTTTTTTGGGCCAAAAAAAATCCCTGAGATAGCACGCTTCCTGGGAAAAGGAATGAATGAGGTTAAGAAGATACAAAGAGAGTTTAATGATGAGATGAATAAATCATCAGTTGATAATAGTGATTCTAATGAAGATATAAAAAAAGATATTGAAAGATATAAAAATCATCTAAAAGAGACTGATACTAGTGAGGACAATATAAACGATGATGGCAATTTCAGCAATGGCAATGATGATATTGATTCAAATGATGATCTTCCATATCCATATAATCAGGCAGGAAAAGATGATAAATAAAAGCAATTATTTTATTTTGCAATCGTTTATTATAACGAAATAGTAATTTTTTAAATTAATGTTGAAATATTCTTTATTTTTTTTATTTGTAATTGTTACCGGAATAATTTTACCTGAACCGGTATTCTCTCAAAGCCGAAGATTACAAAGGGCTGATAATGCTTTTGAACTTGAGCAGTATAGTGAAGCTTTAGAATTATATGATAAAGCATACCGCAGGGCAAGACGTCGCGACAGGAAAGAGGGCGCCAGAATTGTTTTCCAGATGGCAATGTGTTATCGCTACACAAATCAGGCAAGAAGAGCAGAAATTACTTTCAAAAGAGCGATTAGACAAAATTACCCTGATCCTGTTGCTCAATTATATATGGCACAAGCAATGCTTCAAAATGAAAAGTATGAGGATGCAATAGAGGAATTTGAAAAATATTTAGAGAAAGTACCTGAAGATAGCAGGGCCAAATTGGGCATTGAATCTGCTAAATATGCAATGGAAGTTATTGAAAATCCCGGGCGCTATGAAATCGATGCTATTAGAAAAATTAACTCGCGGCAATCTGATTTTACCCCGGCTTTTGCTGATCACAGGCAATCATCTTTAGTGTTTGCTTCTACACGTGATGGTGTTATTGGTGAACAAACGGATCCCTGGACAGGTGAAAACTTTAGTAGCTTGTTTATTACATACCAGGACAGGCAAGGAGATTGGAGCAAGCCGGTTTTGCTCGACGAAGGCCCCGTTAATACAAAGTTTAATGAAGGAGCACCTTCTTTTAATGCCACATATACTGAAATGTATTTTACCAGTTGCCAAAATGCTCCGAATGCTAAAATTGGTTGTCGAATATACAGGTCAAAACTTAATGGAGCAAAATGGGGAGAGCCGGAAATGCTTAACTTAGTTGAGGATAGCACTATTAGTATTGGACATCCCGCTATAAGCCCTGATGAACTCACTTTATATTTTGTATCTGATATGCCCGGAGGTAAAGGTGGAAATGATATTTGGGTTGCTACAAGAGAAAATCCATCAGCAGAATTTTCGCAAATTAAAAACCTGGACACGATTATTAATACTCCCGGAAATGAAATGTTCCCTTATGTAAGACATGATGGTGTTATGTACTTTGCATCTGATGGACATCCGGGATTGGGTGGCTTAGATATTTTTTACTCTATGCCTGATGGAGATTCATGGTCAGAGCCGGTCAACTTTGGCCCACCTATTAGCAGCCCGGGAGATGATTTTGGCATAGACTTTATACAGGGAGAGGAAAGTGGATTCTTTTCTTCCATCAGAGACAGAAGAGGTTTAAGTAATGTTTATTATTTTAATTTACCTCCTTTACTTTTTACTATAAGTGGTACCGTGCGTGATGACCAGTCAAAGAAACTAATCAGTGATGTTACCGTTCAGCTCATTGGTTCGGATGGTACTTTACTTCAAAAAGAAACCGACGAGGAGGGAAGGTTCCTGTTTAATGAAAATGAAGTTAACCAGGATACAAAGTATGATATATTGGTAAGTAAAGAGAAGTATTTTGCTTCACGCGGACAAGAGACCACTGAAGAAATTAATAGAAGCCGCGATTTTGTTCATGAATTTTATCTTGAGCCTATCCCTGAAACTCCTATTGAATTGCCGGAGATTTTATATGATTTTGCCAGCTGGGAACTTAAAGAGCAATATCAGGATTCTTTGATGGGCCTTGTTCAGACTCTTGAAGATAACCCGGGACTGATTATTGAGTTGGCTTCACACACAGATAGCAGAGGTGCTGAGGAGTATAATGATACTTTGTCCCAGAAAAGGGCAAAAGCTGTTGTTGATTTTTTGGTTGACAGAGGAATTGATGAAAGAAGATTGGTTGCAAAAGGATATGGAAAAAGAGTACCAAGGCTTATAGAAGATACTATTGTGCGCGATGGATATGTGTTTGAGGAAGGTATAGAATTGGATGAAGATTATATAAATTCATTAGAAACAGAAGAGCATAGGGATGTGGCTCATCAACTTAATAGAAGAACTGAATTTAAAGTTCTTTCAGAAGATTTCGATCCTGGTGAAGAGGAAGGTGAAGATGAGCCGGTTAAGACAAATACTGTGCCCAACAGGCGGGGAGGCAGAGAGAGTGAAAATCCACAGGAAAGAAGAAAAATTAAATAAAAGATATTTAGTTGTTTAGAATTGCTATTTAAATAAAAGAGGCTGTATCATTTTTGTTTTTGATACAGCCTCTTTGCATTATCGCATTATTGAGATGCGCCTGGATATTTCTCCATCATTAAAATAAATTTTAATTATATATATCCCTATATCCAAATTATTGGTTAGAACTTCTGCAATAGTAGAATTAATATTTCCTTGTTCTATTATTAATTGACCATTCAAATCAAATAATGATAAGCTTTTTATTGTATTCTCTGATTTAACAAAAAACTTGTCATTTACTGGATTTGGATATAACAATATATTAACATTATCCAGGTCGCTGAGATTATTTATTATATCAAAAACTGCTAATAGTGTAAGATCTTCTGCCGGCATATTAAAGCTGAATTCTGCGCTCTCTGAAACGATATCACTATTTGTGTTTTCCCAGTATGAAAATTCAAAGCCCTCATTTGCTGTGGCTGAAATGCTAACAGTTTCACCTTCTTCATAATCACCTTCACCGCTAACAGTACCGCCCTCTGACGGTGATGCAATAAGCGACAGAGTGAAAAGCTCTGGTGGTATTTCCTCGTAATTAGCAGTAAGATTTATGTTTCTGTCCGGCATAATAAATGAAGTACTCATTGCGTGCTCATTATCCAGCAAAGCTACATCATCCGCACTGCCGGTCCATCCTGTGAAATTATACCCATCAACAACTGATGCAGAAATATTAACAGTTTGACCTTGCTCATAATCACCACCACCGGTAATCACAGCCCCAATATTATCAGGATTGGCAATTAATGTAACAGTAAATTGTGGAGGTGGCACTTCTTCAAAATTAGCCGTAAGAGTAATATTCTCAGCGGGCATTGTATAATTGAAGCTTTCACTTTCACTAACTATTCCATTATTATCAGTCCAGTTAACAAACAGATATCCTTCATTAGCTGTAGCGCTAACAGGAACTGATGTACCTTCTTCATAATCACCATCACCGCTAACAGTACCACCTTCAGCCGGTGAGGCAATAAGTGAAAGAGAATATGTTGGTATTTCAGCAAAATTTGCTGTTAGTGTTACATTTGCAGCAGGCATGATGAAATTACCTTCCTCCAGCGTTACTTCCTCGCCATTATTATCAGTCCAATTAACAAAATACCATCCTGTTTCCGGATTTGCCTGGATAGGTATTTCATCTCCCATATTATACAAGCCATCTCCTGATGTAGTTCCTGCTCCTACAGGATTAACAAGTAGCGTGAGCTGATAATCTATCATGCTAAACTGTGCTGTCAGTGTTCTGTGCTCTGTAACGATAAATGTATATGTGGGTTCATTATGAACTATGCTTCCTTCTTCTGTCCAATTATCAAATTGATATCCTTCATTTGAAGTTGCAATTACGCTTAGTTCATAATCAACTTCATACCATCCTTCTCCGGAAACTGTTCCACCTCCTAAAGGTTCGGCAAATAAAGTAATATGTTTGTCAATACTGAATTCAATAACATTTGTATGACTCCAATTCCCTCTACTGTCTTTTGTTCTGATATACAAATAATTCAATCCTTCGGTTTGGAGAGCAGACATATCAACTTCTGCAATTATATTCGTCAAATTCTGTCCTGCTGAAATCGCAATAGGATTAGCGTTTCCAAAACCCGGGTCTGAATTTAAAAAATATTCAGCTTCAACAATATCGGCAATAACCGGATCATAATGATCAATATAGAAAGTCTTTACATTAGTATGGCTCCATATTCCGTTTTCATCTTTTGTTCTGATAAAAAGGTTATGAAAACCTTTATCCAGACTGCTAATATCAGCAGAGAAAGTAATGCCCGCTATTTGTTGTCCTGGAGTGACAGGAATATCGGTAGCATTTCCAACACCCGGGTCATTATTAATAAAGTACTCAGCTTTAACAATACTCTTTTTAATTATTGAAAGGTATAATTAAAAAAATGCGGAAAGGAGATATTATCAAACTGTCTTTTGTGGCCTTGCTTTCTCTGTTTGTTATTGTGTTGGGGTATCTTCAAA
>JAWOBS010000045.1:0-6048 GCA_046484145.1 Bacteroidales bacterium | reverse complement strand
CTTATGAAGGAATTTTTTCCTCTTCCCAGAAGCCCCATCTTTCTGTATTTGAATAATTGTTTGAAGTCCTTGGTGGTAATCCACAGAATTGTCATAAGCCCATATAAAAACCATGCATATATATGCTGGTAACGGTGTATTTTCCGCAGAGGTTTGTGAGGAGAAAACCTTAACAGTGGCGACGGGTCTATATCGGCGTCAAACCCGTCTATGTTTGTAAAACTGTGGTGAATATTGTTGTGCTGGATTTGCCATGTGGCAGGTTGTCCGCCCAGAAGATATAAAGTGGATCCGATCCATCTGTTTATACCGGGACTTTTTGAATAACTGCCGTGGTTGGCATCATGCATAACTGCCATACCCAGTCCGGCCATGCCCAGAGCCATCAATATCCAGCATAACAGTATTAGGGGAGTCGATGAAACGACGCCGGCCATCATCAGAATATAGGGCACTATGTATAATGCCAACATGAAAATTGTTTTAACCACCATATCCGCATTTGCATTCTTTGAAATATTTTTCTGTTCAAAATACTCATCAGCCTTCTTTCGTAATTCTTTCATGAAATCGGCTTTACTTTCAATTTTGAATCTGGGTGGCTGGGTCATCATATTCCTTTATTTTAGGTTATTAAATAAAGTAGCAGATAATTTATTCAGAATTTAAGTTAATAAATGGGTAAGTACCCGGAGTTGTTCCCACATGAGGTCATCAAAAACTGCAGGAATAGGTTCGCCATCATTAGTTAGAATTATTAAATAGCTTGCATCTGAAATCATTACTTTAGGCATTTTTCAAGTCTGTTATCAAGTCAGATGGTGGGTAGTTAAAGATTGAGACGTCAAATTTTCCAAAGAGTTCAGTAAATGTGGCTTGGTAAGTCCTTCTAATTTAGCATCTTGCCCAAAGGAGGGGTTTCCTTTTTCATGTAAAGTTGAAGCGACTATCATTGCTATCCTTATCGTCAAGATCAACGTTGTCTGGTATTTTGAAATTTACAGTTCTTATACAAACAAAGATAGTCAATATCTGAATATTATGTTTTCAATGGCATGTTTTTTACTGCTTTTGCAGGCAATATTATACTGATTAAAAAGGTAAATGTATTCATTTTTCTCAGACGGGTAGGAGAGGTGCTTTAAGTAACCGCTGTATACCTTACTGTACATAAGGTGAGGTGGTACTATCATATCCTGTTAGGTGGTATCGGTGGAGACCGGTATTGAAATAATGTAATCCAAATATTTTCGGTCGTTTTTGATTATGTGAGAAATCAACCATTTGCGCATAAAATCAATAGTTTTTTTTGCAACCAAAGGGTTTGTGTACTCAAGATCCAGCCTTAGCTGCCTGACTTTATCAATAAACTGCTTATGCTCTTGCTTATGCTGTGTTAAATTAGGAAAATTAGACTTTTCAAATACTTCCTCTTCGAAAGTAAAATGGTAGCTTGCATAGTCCTCAAGAGCTTTGATGATTGAGTTAAAATCGCTGAATTCAGATGAATCCAATTTCATTTGAGCATCGTCAACAAGGTCGAGAAATCTTTTATGTTGTTCGTCTATTTCCGGCACATTAATTTTAAAACAATCGTTCCAGCTAACTAAAGCCGAATTATTTTTTTTGTTTTTTTTCATTTTTTATTGGTTTTGATTTGAAGCCCGTTCTGGTCATATTACCCCATCCTTTTTTATTTCTTTTAATAAAAAAATCGTAATTGCCCCATAGGGAAAAATATACATTTAGGGGATGGTAAAAAATTACCTCTATTATTGAGATAAGAGTAATTTTTGAAATAAATTGTATCCCTTTGTAACGTCCGAATATGTACTTCTCGTAGAACACGGCAAAAGATGAGTATAGTAGGGAGAAGGAAAAAACGAATATCGAAAAAAGAATAAAATAGTCGAAATTTATAGCCCCAAGAGCAAGCATTACCAAAAAGTATGTTATGCCTGCAATTTCAACTATTGGTGCGAGCCATTCAAAGAACACCCAATATGGGTAACTAATCATTCCAATTCTTCCAAAACGTGGGTTAAAGAACATATCTTTATGCTTGACGAGCGTATCGATAAGACCTCTGGTCCACCTGTTACGTTGGCGTGAAAGGATTTTTAGCGAAGAGGGTACTTCGGTCCAACATAAGGGGTCGGGAATAAAGGCAACTTTATAGGGTGTCCGCTCAACATTCTGCATATACTTTCGCATACGCACCACTAGCTCTAAATCCTCACCTACTGTAGTGCGATCGTATCCACCGACTGCGAGAACTAACTTGCGGTCAAATAGCCCGAATGCACCAGAAATTATAAGAAGCCCGTTTATTTTACTCCAGGCCATTCGTCCAAGTGTGAAAGCTCTAAAGTATTCCAGTACCTGAAATCTGGCCCAAATATTTTTGGGGTAGTTAACCTTTACAATCCGACCATCCTCAATAATGCAATCATTGGCAATTCTAATAACACCACCCGATGCTATTACCTTCTTGTCCTGATCCTCCTCAAGAAAAGGCTTCACCATTCGCGAAATCGCATCGTGCTCAATTATGCAGTCCACATCAATAGCAAGAAACAGGTCGGAGCGCGATACGTTTACTCCGGCATTTAAAGCATCTGCTTTTCCCCCATTTTCTTTATCCACAAATATCAGGTTTGAGTATGCAACATTTGTGGATTTATATACACCCCTGACTTTTGCAGTTTGCAATTTTTCTTCAAAGGCATAATCAACTTTCACAAGTGAGTACTGTGCAATAACCTTCTCCAGTGTAGTGTCTTTACTGCCATCGTTTACTATTATAACTTCAATTTTAGGGTACTGCAGCGACAGGAGGCTTCGTATGTTTTCTATAATACTTTGTTCCTCGTTGTATGATGGGGCTATAATTGATATAGACGGCAGTAACTTATATTGTTCAATAGTTTTAAATCTAAAGTATTTATTGCGTTTAGCATAAAAGCCCAGCTCATAGCTTGAAAAAATGCCAATAAATATGTACGAAACAAAGAGAGCTCCACCGTATAACAGGAAGAACAGGCTAATGTAAAAATGTATGGTTTGGTCAGATCCCATTTCAACTAATTGATATTAATATCTGTAACCTCCTGGAATGCCATTTTTGTAAATTGGTCGTCCGCGTTAAGTAAACTGGATAAATTTTCAAATTTCTCATTAAAAAGAATTCTCATTGCCTCAATCTTTATTGGAAGCGATCCATTAGGGATTGCCTGATTGCTTAAATACTCGTATAACCTGCTATCGTTGGTTCTGTGAGAATTTTTCAGAATCATTAGCTTTATATCATCTGGCTCATTCTCAAAACTATCGAGAATTATATCCATGCCTTCATTTTGGGGGACAAGTGTTAGAAATGCATCCCAGGCCAAACTGTTAAGCAAAGGCGAACTGCTTCCTATATGATTAAGGATGAGAATCAGGCTTCTTGAGTCTTCGCGGTATCGGCTTTTGGCAAGCAAAAGGCCGGTAATCACTTTGCGATCGAGAGGTGAGGAGAGTAAATCTAGGTAATCGATAGAAATTTTAGTATTTCTAAGAACAGCATTCACAATTACATTTATATCAAGTAACGATAGTTTGTGTTTCTTACCAATAAAAGCCGAGAGCTGTTGCTTCTGTTCCATCAATCTAATCAGACCCGTGTAGGCCTCGTTTCTCAAGGCAAAGTTATTGCTGTTAGAGTAATCTTCTATCTTTTTAATGTAATCAGCATTCCTCATGCGGAGGTAAGAAATGACCTTAATGGCAATTATCCTGTCGCTCAGGTTAAATGAATAAAGAAATTGGGTGAGGGCTTTTTGAAGGTTAAGCTCTTTAATGAGTACTTTATATTTGTTGCTATTATCAATAGTCACAGCTTCTTGTATTCGTGTTATTGCAATAAATAAAGCCTCTATATGTTTTTTTTTATTTGTGAATCGGCTCAATGTTTTATATAATGCAATTTTCTCCTTATCCGAATCATACTTCTCTGAATAAAGGTACTCTACAAGGGCAGGAATAAAAAAGTAGGTTAGCCGGCTTACACGTTTCTGGGTTTTCTCAACCTGGAAAGTAAAATGTAGGATAAGCGATATGAAGAGTATTATACTAAGCAGGCAAATTGAAATAATGTATAAAATCAACAAAACCCACCAATCAAATAAGTTGTAGGTTGGGTTTATTAATTCTACACCCCACAAGTCAAGCTTTGGCTGGTAAAGGAAAAATAGAATCAGAAAGGGGATGATAATTATAAGCACTTTAAGCAAGCGTCTTATGAAGTGTTTGAGGTATATAATGCCAATTGTCAGCATACTTAAATTTATTGTTTACAATTAGTTCAAAACTTATTCTGGTTCTGTAATCGCTAACCTATTGCTCCTCGTGAGCCCAACCAGCAGCAAATCTCAACTCGTTAGCCTTTGAAATCCTCAGGTTTTTCTCAACCTTAATCTTGTAAGAACTATTCCCACTATCTTTAATGCTATAAAATGGCCTGGTGGCTAACCATAAATTCCTATGTAATTCCCAATATGACCTGTTAAAATGAATACCGAAGTATTCCTTTCCCTTTGAATGTTCAACAGCAGCAATGAAAAGTAAGTCTGCGTTAATCTGCCCTGAAACATTATAAGATAAAAACGCAAGCAAAATAATAGCTTTGCTTTTATTTTCATTCTGTATTTGACTTATTGCTGCCAATAATAGATTTAATATGATTAATCAACTCGTTCGGATTGAAAGGTTTGGGAAACAGGTAATTTGCACCTTTGGTCAGAGCTCTCTCCTCGGTATCGGCATTGCTAAAATAGTAAACCGGGGCTTTCACTACTTTTTGGTATCTTAAAAGCGAAATAACCTCGTAATTTGCTGTGCCGGTAATGGAATCATCAATAAAAATCAAATCGACTTCATATTTCAATGGTAATGATTTCACTTCAGCAAAAGAAGACTTCGCTTCAATTATTACTCTTTGGAAATGGTTAAGCATAAATCTTCGTAAAACTGAAACTAAAACCACATCTTCGGAAATTATTAAAGCACTTATTTTATTCATAGCTTTTAATATGTTTGTGGTGGTTGGAGGATCTTCTTTTTTGAAACTCCAGGTTAGGATTAGTGATAATCCAGCGAAGATTAATGATTATGTAATTACTTTGCTTTGTAGGTAATAGTATTCTTATGATTTATAAAGAGGTTAAACGCTAATTTTAGTATTGCGGCTCCCGCGCACTAAAGAATCTTCAGAATAATTAAGGACGTCTGAAATACGTGGAATAGTATTAATTATTTATACATGAATAAATTTATATTGTTTCATTAAATGGAGCAATTCAGCGGGGAATTTTTAATATTGCAAACCAGCTGATTTACAGTCGTAAATGAAACTCGTGAAAATATTTTTTCGCACTTGATTTACATCAAATGCCATGGCACCGGCTATAGGGGGTGTTTCTTCACAAAGTATAGAAATTTAGCTTGTTGGTATTTTCAAAAGCCTGCTTCAGTAATTACCTGATTAATGCTATTTGGAAAAACATGTTTTTAAGAGTCATGGTCAAATCATTATAAATCCTATAATATAGGACATTAGGTTATTTTTGTCCGGAATTGTGTCAGGATTTGGCCGGATACAGGGTCTGAATACCGGTGCGCGTGATACCACCGGTGAAAGCTTAATGCCGGTTAAAAAAACCGCCACAAGCAAACTTACAGATGAAGGCGTGATCACCTACTCTCCACTGGGAGAATTGATAGTTATCCATCCTCTTGCCAGTGAATGGCAAAAGAATCGTTATATTGGAGCAAAACAATTATCAGGCAAAATCCCTGATCTGATATCCTCAGATCGCTTCTTTCGTTGACGGGGTATTACTGGTGATATTATTTGTCAGACTAACCACACCATCGCTTATACTTTTCGCATTCGACTGTAGAGTATCAGGGCATGCATAAACAGGCCTACTGCTTAGCTATCCACCTCACTGATACGATTACCTCGTTTCGCCTGTTTATAAATTGGTAGGGGGGATTGTATCCCAG
>JAWOBS010000011.1:0-2728 GCA_046484145.1 Bacteroidales bacterium | reverse complement strand
TTAGCTTGAAGATTAAACAAGCAACAGATTATGTTTTTGGCTGTAGTTTTACACAAAGAATTATTTTGCAATGGAGGTCTATAATATGTTTAAAGATAAGACACTATTAATAACCGGTGGAACCGGTAGTTTTGGAAACGCTGTTCTGGATAGATTTTTAAATACTGATATTGGTGAGATACGAATATTTTCCAGAGATGAGAAGAAGCAAGATGATATGCGAAAAAAATATAATAACAATAAGCTTAAGTTTTACCTTGGCACTGTTCGGGAACTACAAAGTGTTAGAAATGTAATGAACGGCGTCGATTATATTTTTCATGCTGCCGCTTTAAAACAGGTCCCATCCTGTGAGTTTTTCCCCATTGAGGCGGTTAAGACTAATATAATAGGAACTGACAACGTCTTAACAGCTGCCATCGAAGCGGGAGTAAAAAAAGTGACATGCCTTTCTACTGATAAGGCAGCTTACCCTGTTAATGCCATGGGTATATCAAAAGCGATGATGGAAAAAGTCTTTACTGCAAAGTCTAGAACTGTTTCATCAGATAAAACATTGATTTGTGGGGCTCGCTATGGTAATGTAATGTGCTCGCGGGGCTCGGTTATTCCTTTGTTTATAGAGCAAGTAAAAAAAGGGCAAAATATTACAGTAACCGATCCTAAGATGACCCGTTTCATGATGAGTCTTGATGAAGCAATAGATTTGATATTATATGCATTCCAGAATGCTGAAAGCGGAGATTTGATGGTTCAAAAAGCAGATTCTTGTTATATTGGCGATCTGGCCCAGGCAGTAAAAGAAATATTTAATGCAGATAATAAAATTGATATAATCGGAACCCGTCACGGTGAAAAAGTATACGAGGTATTGCTAACAAAAGAAGAATCCGCTAAGGCAATTGATATGGGTAATTTCTACAGGGTCCCTGCTGATAACAGAGATTTAAATTATGCCATTTATTTTGAGGAAGGATCTAGAGAATTCACAGAGGCAGTTGAATATAATTCAAATAATACCAAGATTCTAACGGTTAATGAAATGAAAGAAAAATTGTTAAGCTTAAGTATAGTTCAGGAAGAGTTAGATACATGGAAAGGCCGGTAGAGCAATGAAGATATTAGTTACAGGGGCTAAAGGTTTTATTGGTAGGAACCTGATCGAAGAGTTGGATAAAAACCAGGAAATAGAAATATTTCAGCATGATAAAGATACCGAACCCAAGATATTTCAATATTTTATCAAGACATGCGATTTCGTGTTTCATTTAGCAGCAGTTCATCGGCCTACATATGAGTCAGAGTTTGAGAAAGTGAATCATCTTTTTTTTTCAAATTTGCTTAAAATGTTGAGATCTTACAATAACTCTTGTCCAATTTTACTTACTTCTTCAATCCAGGCCGGCCAGGACTCTGGCTACGGTAAAAGTAAGCTTGCCGCAGAGAAAGCGCTTAAGGAACACGCCGAACTGATGAATTCGCGAGCAATTATTTACAGACTGACAAATACTTTTGGCCGGTATGCAGAACCAAACCATCACTCTGTGGTAGCTACCTTTTGCTATAATATTGCCCGCGGGCTGCCGATCGCGATCAGTAACCCTGATCGTGTAATGAAACTATACTATATAGATGATGTCATCGCTGCGTTTATTTCTCATATCACGAATGATGTGGTACCCGATTCGGACGGATTTTATCGTTTGCCTAAAGAGCTGGTATATGAAATCACATTGAAAGAACTTGCTGATATAATTTATTCGTTTAAAGCTAGCATAGATAAAGGATTGTCTCCAAACCACCCAGATATATTTATTAAAAAGTTGTATAAAACATATTTAAGTTATCTTTGCACTCAGAAAAAGGGCTAGATATTATGAAAAAGAATATAGGCAAATTTGTTGTTAGTATTGATTTCGAATTAGCCTGGGGCGGTGTTTTCAATGAAAATATTTTGAGGAATAACTTAGAACTATATAAAAAAACAAGAAAAGCAATTGATGCAATTATAGAGCTATTTGAAAAATATCAAATATCAGCAACATGGGCTTTCGTGGGTCATCTTATGCTGGAAAGCTGCGCAAAAGTTGACAATAGAAAGCATCCCGAAATAATAAGGCCAAATTATAGCTGGTACGATAAAGACTGGTTCTATTATGATCCGTGTTATCGAGAAGAAGAGAATTCCATATGGTATGCAGATGATGTCTTAAAAAGAATAATGTCGTGTCAGGTAGAGCAGGAAATTGCATCACATAGTTTTAGTCATATTCTGTTTGGGGAAGAAGGCTGTAGCAAAGAGTGCGCGGAATCTGATATAAGAAAATGTATTGAAGTTGCATCTTCTTATAATATTAAACTATCTTCATTTATTTTTCCATTTAATTCTATAGGACACAAGGATATTTTAAAAAAATATGGTTTTATAATTTATAGGGATCACGGAATTGAGCGATATAGCAAAATAAAAAACAATAAAGTAAAAAGTATCGCTTCAATAATTGATAAGGTTTTAGCTTTCAGCCCTACGACCGGCAGAATAAAGAAAGACGAATATGGGCTGTACTGTATTCAAGGGAACATGTGTTACTATCGATATAAAGGATGGAAAAATAAAATAACATATAAATCAGCTGTCAAGCAGGCAAAAAAAGGCATTGACTTGGCAATAGAAAAAGGTGAATTGTTCCATCTTTGGTTTCATCCTTATCAAATAGCAGACAACCTC
>JAWOBS010000006.1:0-2738 GCA_046484145.1 Bacteroidales bacterium | reverse complement strand
GTCCCATTAAGATAAGTGGAGAATGCCATATACCCCAGACTAAACCAATAATCAGTGCAGCTTTCATAAATTTTTGATTTTCAAATTGCCTGACAAGGAATCCTCTCCAGCCGAGCTCTTCGCCAAATCCTGCGACAGCATTAATGGTAACTCCTGCAATTAAACCTTGAATCAGAGATAACCATATCGGGTGAACAGGCATGCTTTCTATAGAATCTTTCATTTCCTGCATTTGATCTGGTGGCAACATACTTTCGAATCTATCAAACATCCCTTCCATACCGGGAGAAAAGCTCACATCAGGAAAAAGCAAAGCAATTCCCATAGCTGCAAAAGCGATTACCGGGGTAACCAGCCATGCCACAACAAACCATTTATTTATTTTAAAAGATATAAGTAATCTCTTCCTTATTGCTTCCTTGTATATCAGTTTTTCAATTATTAATACAGATATGGTTGGAATAAACATGTAAAAAGTTGCCAGAATTATACCGGGGGTAGAATCGTACTTTTCACCGGTCAAATAGAATGCACCGACTGAAGTCAGGCTAATTGCAGCAACAATAATATAGAATAAATTTGTTTTGCTTATTGTTTTCATATTTTTATCGTTTGTAGTTAATTAATTATTTTAAAACTGGATTATAAACAAACAAATAACATCAAAATTTCTTATCTTCTTTTTTCAATTCTTTTTTGCCAAAAGAAAAAAGCTATTGAAAACACAAATATCTGGCTAAAAATCTCAGGTATTCCGATAATTAAACTTCTAAAAAAATCAACAAAAGAACCTTCGAATGAAATAAACTCAGTAAGAAATAATGGAGATCCTAATATTGTTAAACCTGCTAATAACCAAAACAAGTAAACCCAACCCCATTTTTTCTTAATATACTTTTGATAAAATGGATATAATAACAATGCAATGAGAGTACCACGGACAATCTGGCCAAAGAAAACTAATAATACTGCTGATAGATTTTCCAGTGGCCTCCATAATTCAAAAACCTCCATACTCTCCAAAGCATCCTGGTATCCAGCAATTTCATAAAATATACTTCCTACAACCCAATATGTAATGATATGAATAAATACAAACCTAATTGTATATCCTTTAATTTTATAAGAATCCGGAAATAGTTTTAAAAATGACCCGGAATCATTTTCCTCATTTTTGATTAATTCCCAATTAGTGAAAATGAATATAAAAATCAGCATCTGCAGGCCTGTAGCAATTATGACAGAGGCATGTTCTACAAAAGAAATAGTAGTGTATATAATTCCCTCTATAGATCCAGGCTGAGGTTCAACAGAGCAAATTAGAGCAATCCCCCACATAGAGATGAACAGAATAATCCTGGCTCTAGTCTTACTTCTAAAAATTATATCATAAAAAGGATAAAAAACAAGGGCGAATGCAATTGCTCTGAGCAACTGGCCTATAATTGCCTCCACATGAAATAGTCTAAAAGGCTTATATAAATCTAATGCAAGGCTTTTTGATTCGGGCAATAATGATTGAAAATTTAAAAATAGTAATGCAATCAAAGCATAAACAATTATATAAACTCCTGTAAATCTTCCTAAATAAGAAAGTAAGTTTGGCTGTTTTACTGTTTTCATGACTAAAAAATATTATTTGTTGTAAAAAGTATATATTGCAATAAAGTTAATAACACTATTTATCCAGGTAATATTAAAAACATCTATAAGCTTCTGATAAGGCTGTTTAAAGCTTGTGCAACTTCAACAAGTTTTGCACAATCAATAATGGATATTCTATCTTTATCAGTGTGAGTTATATCCTGTTCGTAGTTATCCAGCAACCATTTAGAAGTTATTGCTATAGCTGGCCTACCATTCTGAACAAAAATGCTATGATCACCTTGTGGCCAAAGCGGTCCTTCAACAATACCAGGGTGTTCACGCATTACTTTAACTGCTTTTTTCTGTTGGTATTCTGATAAATCGAAGAAAGAAAAAGTAGTTTCGCCCACTTTATAACCGGCGCCATCTATGTTTATATTCAGAGCTATTTCTTCAAACTTATCTTTATTTGATTCAATATAGTTCATTTGGCCCGGATTTGAATAATAATCTTCGCCATTTAGAGCAATCATTTCAATGCATTTATCGCCAGAATAGTCACTTAGCAAATCTGCCAGCAGCAGCATTGTAACAGTACCGGAAGCATTATCCAGGGCACCCGGCGTTCCGCTTTTAGTATCAATATGAGCTGTAACAACAATTTTTTCACCTGAAGCATTTCCTTTTCGTCCAATTACATTACTTGCTTTGCTATCCATTCTTTCTGAATGAATATTTAAATGAACATCTTTGCTCTCTAACGCACTTAACTTTTCACCTTCTTCTTCAGTAAGATAAACGGAAGGAATATTAAAGTCGCCATCTTCTATGAGAGGGAATGGATAAACTCCGCCGGCAAGGGCGGCATTTCTGGTCGTGATCCGCAATCCGAATGCGACCACGACCTGCGGCTGCGGGTCCAGCTTCTCGACCTGATCGCGGGCTCGCGCGGGCTCCAGAGGGGGGGCCTTACCCCCACCTCAACCCTCCTCCGCGAGCGGGGGCGTAGGCTTTCATGGCAGGACCTGGCGCAGGACTCAGATCGTTGGCGTGAAAGCCCTCTCCACTCTCGGCGCGAGCCGCCCGGCGGGTCTCTTACTCACCTGAACTCGCTTGCGCGGCATTAGGCGAGCCTCATGCAGGGCAAGGCG
>JAWOBS010000278.1:0-4760 GCA_046484145.1 Bacteroidales bacterium | reverse complement strand
AGCCAGTTTTAAAACGAGATTCCTCACTCCACTTCGTTACGTTCGGAATGACAAGCACTTATGTTGGAAGAGGATGGGGTTGGTGGCGGCAAAGCCGCCACCAACCCCATCCTCTTCCAACATAAGTGCTTGTCATTCCGAACGTAACGAAGTGGAGTGAGGAATCTCGTTTTAAAACTGGCTCGTTATTTTCGATTTACCGGACAATAATGTAAAAAAAAACAGGAAACAACCTCTCCACATAACTAACAGTCAACTCTTACAGTATTTCACAAGGCTATCTTTATGCTTCAAGGATTATTTCCAAATTCTTTACATCCTTTGCTAATAAAATCAAACAAAGTAATATAATTTTTCCTTTATTCTTATATTTGTATTATTACTTCTTAGAAGTATTTTATAAAAAAATTTTATTTACGACAGTCAGCACGCTATAAATGTTTAATATGTCCGGAATTATAAAATCATATCTTTTTGTACTGACATTTCTTTTAGTAATTTCCTTATCCGCATTTTCACAGAAAGAATACACCGACAGCTTGTTTAAAGAAGCACGCACTAGTTTGATCAGACACATGCCTGATAGAACAATCCCGATTTTGTTAGAAATTATAGAAAAGAACAAAAACAAGCAGGTTGTTTTGGATTATGCCAACATAAATCTGGCTGAAGCATACCGGCAAAAACGAGAATATAAAAAGGCTACGGCTCTTATATATAACGTGCTTAACAGTGAAAATCTCACAGCACGAAACCGTGCTTATGCATACAGCCGCATGGCAGCCAATTATCACGAATGGGGACGTAGTATTGTCGGTTTTAAAGACAGTGTAATTAAGTATTCGAAAAAGTGCATTAATATTTCTAAGAAGGAAGGATTTATTGACCATTTAGCTTCTGCTCAAAACGAACTCGGATACCTCTTAAAAAGAGAAAAGAGGGATAATGAGGCAATGGCATTTTTTAAAAAAGCATATCAAAATTACATAGATATCGACATGCCTGAGCATGCAGTTAATGTAATGATAAATATATCAGGAATGCAATTGCATAATGGGAACACAGATGCCGCGCTAAAAACTGTTGATAAAGCCATTGGACTCATACCGGAAGAAGAATTCAGAAATCTGCATATGAGGTTATATCTTAGAAAAACTGATATTTATGAATATCTGGGAGATTTCAAAAATGCTTTTTCTGCCTTGCACAAAGCCCGGGTTCTTCAAAAGCTGTTTTTTCAAGATCGCATTTTGCTTCAAATCAACGAGATGTCTGCTAAATACGACTTGCAGCTTAAAGAACAAAAATTAAGAGAGATGCAACATCTTAACAAAATACAATCACAGCGAGCATTTTATTTGTCCCTGTTATCTGTAATACTTATTGTTATTTTGTTTATTCTCGTTTACATTTATAACTTAAAACGGAAGCTAAGGAAACAGGCCGAAACAATAATCAAAAAGGAGAACGCAAAACTAAAAGAGTCATTAATTTTTAAACGTGAAGAATTATTTTACAAAAGCCAGGAACTCTCAAAAGCCACAACCAACATTATTAGTTTTAATGATACTTTAAAGAAAATCAAGCAGGCATTATTAAAAGATGAAAAAGACACGGCCTTGTCAATTATAAATAACAATAGGAATTTAGAACATAATTGGAACAAATTCAAACTTCATTTTGAATTAGTTTATCCAAACTTCATGGCACATTTGCATCGGGAATTCCCTAATCTTACCAAAAACGAAAGCAATTTGTGCGCTTTTATTCTAATGGAAATGAAAACTGTAGAAATAGCAAATCTAATGGGAGTATCAGAAGCATCTGTTAGCAAAAGCAGAAACCGTTTGAGAAAAAAGTTAAATCTGCAAAAAGCAGCCGACATTAGCCAATTTCTAAAAGGATTTATATAAATATCTCTATAATTTATCTGCACTGAAAATCATCTCATAATCAATTCAATGAGCATTAAGTCATACTAATTGTCATAGTTGATTTGGCTTTTCAAAAGGCCGAAAGTTGTATATTTATTGAGTTTTTATAATTATCTCCACAATTAAAATTTAAAAAGATGAAAGCAAAAATTTATTTTACTCTGTTTTTTCTGTTTTTTTCATTATCAACATTTTCCCAGATTTTTGAAAAGCAAGGTGCCGGGGTAACCCTAATTGTCCATGGATGGAATCCTGATGGAGACCAACCGGCATGGATGAATGAAATGGCAAATGCGATTATTGAGCGCACAAATAATCAAGGCCATATAGCAAACATAACTGTTAGCGGAACCCAGGGCAATCTGACTGCCGAATGCAGCAATTGGACTTTTGACCTGTCTTCTCAGGATCATGCTGAACTTATTATATTGGTAAACTGGACAGCTGTTGCCAACCATCTGACCACTGAAATTACAGCCCAGGAAGTTGCAGCCGCAATAGCCCCCAGGCTTTATGAACCGCAAAACGGACAGCCTGCTCTGTCGGAGTTGCCAATACACCTTATCGGGCATAGCCGAGGAGGAGGAATGGTCTTTGAAATTGCACGTTTACTGGGTCTGGAAGGTATCGAAGTTGAGCATCTTACCGCCCTTGACCCTCACCCGCTTACTGCCGCCGACCCACAACCTGTTTCGGGCAATGTAATTGACACACCTGTTCAAATTTATGAAAATGTTCTTTTTGTAGATAATTATTATCAAAATATTGAATATCCGGAAGGACAATATATTAATGGCGCTTACAATCGTTTATGGACATCTATGCCGGGAGGATATCATAATGAAACCGGCTATACATATACTATTGGATTTGATACTTACAATTTTTCCGACCACCTGAATATCATTCTTGCATATCATGGAACTATTGATTTGAACACACCGGCAACTAACGGCGAAGCAACTTTAACGCAAACCGAGCGTGACAATTGGTTTATTGCTTATGAAAACGCCGGCGAAAATGTTGGATTTAAATACAGCCGCCAAATCCTGGGCGACAGAAAAAGCAGCGATATTCCAAACAGTGGCGATGCAATTATTGACGGATACCATAATGATGCTTTACTTGGTGGAAACGGCATACGTGAAAGCTTAGATTGGACTAATGCCGTTTGGCCAAATATACTTGAAACCACTATAGCTCAAAACGGCACGCCAATTACAGCAGGAGCTTATGTTTTATCAGAAGGAGATATCCTTAACATTGAATCGGCTTGCAGAAGCTACGCTAATGCGAGCACAATAACTATCTATGCTGATTTAGATAGAAATCCTTATAATTCAAATGAAATAAGTCTCGAACCTCTGAATTTAGCAGCTACAGGGAATGTAATTACATTAAAATCAGCAAATTGGATGGTTAACGGACTAACCCCCGGAGAAAAATACTATCTCTACATTGAAATAGATGATAACACAAGAAAACGATTTTTTTATGCTCCCTATGAGTTTGAATACCAAATTCCTTCTATTCATGACCTTAGCGTAACAAATATTGTAAAACCGGTGAAGCATTTTGAAAACAGCGAAATTACAATTGAAATTTTTAATAATGGGAATCAGACTGAAACAGATTTCCCGCTAAGCTATACTGTTGAAGGCAATACTATAACAGAAGCTTATACAGGATCAATTGCTCCTTCGGAGACTGTGCAGTACACTTTTACCCAAACAACGGATTTATCGGTTGAAAACATCTACTCAATTACGGCAAAAACAGAACTCGCAAGCGATGATAACACAACGAATGATGAGTTTTCAACTCAGATTAACACTTATGTAAATCCAAATACTTTGTTTTTTATTTACGATGATTATGTGGCGGTTCCTAATAACCCTGCATTAAACTTTACTGATGATTTTACAATAGAAACCTGGTTCTATGCCCATTCAACAAAAGTAATCGGGAAAGTAATTTCAAAACACGGAAACGATGGAACAACCCGAAGCGGCTATTCCATTGAATATGACGGTTCAAATATAAAAGCTGTGGTTGGAATCGGTGGAACTTGGGCTACGGTTTCCGCTCCTGCGGCAACGGATCAATGGCATCATGTTGCAATGGTTTACAGTTCCGGAATATTAGAAATGTATTTTAACGGAATGAGCCAGGGAACGGCAAGCGGAACTATCTTAACCAATGATTTGGATTTATACATCGGAGCTTCGCAACAATACGGTGATAATTGGACAGGTTATATTGAAGAATTGCGCATTTGGAACGATGCAAGAACAGAAACCGAAATTCAGGATAATATGAATTCGGAAATTAACCCCCAATCTGAAAACCTATTGGCTTATTATGATTTCAATCGCGGAATACCAGTAGGTGATAATACTGCTATTGAATATTTGCCTGATATGACGGATAACAATTTTCACGGTAGTATGCATAATTTTGCTTTACAAGAAGGTTTGCCGGATGGTAATTTCTTTGAAGATTGTAATTTGGATTTGACAGCGCCGGTTCCTGATTTGGCTGAATTAGAAGATATAACAGCAGAATGTGAAGTTGCTTCCCTTACCGCTCCAACTGCAACGGATAATTGCAGCGGGGAAATTTCAGCTACACATAATGCCACTTTACCAATAACAAGCTCTACTACAATTACCTGGACTTACGAAGATACTGCCGGGAATATTTCCACGCAAACACAGGAAGTTATAATTGAAGATCTTACAGCGCCGGTTCCTGATTTGGCTGAATTAGAAGATATAACAGCAGAATGTGAAGTTGCTTCCCTTACCGCTCCAACTGCAACGGATA
>JAWOBS010000167.1:0-3643 GCA_046484145.1 Bacteroidales bacterium | reverse complement strand
CCATTTTTTTGTATATCTTTACTCCGGGAAAAACGTTTCTGAGGGTATCTTATATTTTTCCGTTACATATGAGGTTGATCCGTATCGCTTGCTTCGAATGAACCTATAAAATGATAAGTATTCGCGGAAAGATAGTTCATGCAAACTATAGCTTATGGCCCGGCGACTAAGATCAGATTCTGCTTTGTAAATATCAAGAATTGATGAGGATGTGAAAATAAGCTTTAATTGAGGCATATCATCATAAATCAATTTGATCTCTCTTGACCAATTAGGGTATTTGTGAACTTCATCCATAAGGAGTAGCGTGCCTCCAAGTTTTGCAAACTTGCTTGCAATGTCATATAGAGAGGAGTTTGTAAAAAACAGATCATCTAAAGCTACATATAGAACCTCCTCCCGGTTTTTTTCTTTGGCAATTTGAAGTAATAATGTTGTTTTTCCGGTTCCACGTGCCCCAAGTATAGCGATTAAGCGATTTTTATAATTAATTTCATCGTAAAGATAACGTCTGAAATTTATCTCTACAGTATCAATTTTTAATGTAGATTTTTGAAATAATTGCTCCATAATTATTGCTTTTTGTAAAAGCAAAAATAACTTAAATTTGCTTATTATGCAAGCAAAAAATGAAAGAATGTTATGTGTATTTGCAAATAAGATTCCAGATTTGGACATTTGGGAGACGAAATTCTAATCACCTTTATTGTGTGATGGTGTTCACCCCTAATTTCCTTATTGGAATAACTCAAAAGAAATTGGCGCAGCCTGCCCTTTTTCTCTTTATCCCTCAATAAAGTACCTCTTATCCGGATCATTTGTGAAAGATATCTTTAAAATTAGGAAAATACCAGTGAAAGCGTTGTTTTTGATTTTCTCACTTGCTTCCGGATACTGACAAACCGGAAACTTCCCAAACCCACAAAATAATTTAAATATTCTTTTGTACCTTTGCATGTTTAATAAGTGATGAAAATATTTTTAAATGTAAAATGATATTTTAACATCATACATTTACAAATGATCCCGGAAAAGGATAATAATTTTTGGAAAAAAGGAGAAAAAGATGAAAAACAAAAGAGTTTTAATAGCTACCGGAGGCGGCGATTGTCCCGGACTTAATGCTGTTATAAGAGCTGTTGTATTAAGGGCAGCGCGCGAGAAAAACTGGGAAGTAGTAGGAAGCATTAATGCTTTTGATGGAATTTTGAATGAACCCAATGAGATAGTGGTCCTGGATGAGAAAAAAGTTGCGGGAATTCATGACAGGGGTGGTACCATCATTGGAACCACAAACAAAGGAGGCCCATTTGCATGGCCAATAAAGAATCAGGATGGCAGCTGGAGCAGCGCCGACCGCTCGGATGAGATGCTTAGACGCCTTCAGTATCTTGGTGTTGAGGCAGTTATAAACATTGGCGGCGATGGATCTCAAAAGATATCAAAGCAACTGTTTGAAAAAGGTTGCAATATAATAGGTGTTCCTAAAACTATTGATAATGACCTTTCTGCAACTGATTTTACTTTCGGTTTTCAAACTGCAGTGCAGGAAGCTACTATGGCTGTTGACAAGTTAGTAACAACAGCGGCAAGTCATAACAGGGTGCTAGTCCTGGAGGTTATGGGAAGATATGCCGGATGGATTGCTTTGCACTCGGCTGTTGCCGGTGGTGCTCACGTTTGTCTTATCCCCGAAATTCCTTATGACGTTAATAAAATTGTTGATAAAATATATGCCCGTTTTGATAATGGCAGAGGTTTCGCTATCGTTGTTATTGCTGAGGGAGCTAAGCCTGTTGGAGGGGAAATGTCGTTTGAAGAAAGTGATGAAACCGGTTATCATAATGTTAAACTTGGCGGCGTTGCATCAAAATTGATATACGAACTCAAGCAAGCCGGACTTGATACAGATATGAGAGAAACCGTACTTGGCCACCTTCAACGAGGAGGTACGCCAATTGCTTACGACAGGATACTGGCTGCTCAATTTGGTGTTAAAGCTTTTGAAATGGTCCTTAATGGCGAATATGGTAAAATGGTGGCTTACAGGCATCCTGATATCGTTTCCGTTTCTTTTGATGAAGCAATTAGTCATTATAACTTTGTTAATCCCGAATCAGACCTGGTAAAAACAGCCAGGGGCGTTGGAATCTGCATGGGTGACTAATGGAGTTTGCTATTTTATTGTTTTTAAGAATTGTAGGTTTGAAAACCTTTCAAACATAAGAATCCGTTTTATTGATGGAAAGAAAAACCCTGTATGTAGATGTGCTTTTGCCTTTGCCGCTTAAAGGCTACTTTACATACAGGGTTCCTTTTGAAATGAACGACATTATCAAAGAGAGAACTCGTGTTGTCGTTCCTTTCGGGCCAAAAAAAATATATTCTGCTTTAGTTAGAAAAATCCACCAAAATCCTCCTGCTAAGTACAGCGTAAAATATTTAATATCATGCCTGGACGAAAAAGCAGTTGTTACTGAAGAGCAATTTGCCTTTTGGGAGTGGATTGCTGATTATTATATGTGTACCCTTGGCGAAGTGATGAATGCAGCACTGCCCTCTGCGCTTAAGCTGGCCAGCGAGACAAAGATAGTTTTTAACCCCTCCTTTGATAATAATTTTGAAAATCTGGATGAGAAAGAATACCTTGTCGCTGAGGCCCTCGAGCTACAAAAAGTGCTTACCATAAGCGAAATATCCAAAGTTACAGGTTTGGGAAAAGTCTTTAACCTCATCAAAAACCTGATCGAGAAAAAGGTAGTCCTTCTGCAGGAAGAACTTAATAATCCATACCGCCCGAGAACAGAAACATTTGTTAAGCTTACAGAAGAATTTGAGAATGAAGATAATTTAAAGGAGATTTTTGACAAACTTGAAAAGCGCGCAACATCACAGCTTAAAGTGCTAATATCATATATTAAGCTTTCCGGCCGCTATGAGAATAAAAAGAAAGAAGTTATGCAAAGTGAGTTGGCAAAGGAATTAAATAATTCTTCCCAACCCATTAGCGCACTCGTTAAAAAGGGAGTTTTTGAAGTATATAAAAAAACTATAAGTTATTTTAAGCATGAAGAGGCGGAAATTTCTGAAATAAGCTTAAACAGCGAACAAACACAAGCTTACTCTGAGATTAAAAATATTTTTAAAGAAAAAGATGTTGCTCTACTTCACGGAATTACTTCAAGTGGAAAGACTGAATTATACATAAATCTCATCAAAGAGTACATAAAAAAAGGTCAACAGGTTCTTTATCTTTTGCCGGAGATTGCCCTGACAACTCAAATTACCCAGAGATTGCGAATGCATTTTGGCTCTGATGCGGGCATTTATCATTCGAAGTTTAGTGATAATGAACGCCTTGAAGTCTGGCAGAATATTGCTTATGGCGGAATAAAGTCTTTAGGTAAGAATATAAAATATAAAGTTGTGATAGGCCCGCGCTCAGCATTGTTTTTGCCGTATTCTAAACTAGGTCTTATCATTGTTGATGAAGAACATGAAACCAGTTATAAACAATATGATCCTGCACCCAGGTATCATGCCCGCGATGCTGCTATTTTTCTGGGTAAAATGTCCGGTGCTAAAGTTTTGCTTGGCTCCGCAATTATTACAATGAGGAATCCAGTTACATTCTTTACACTCT
>JAWOBS010000064.1:0-14223 GCA_046484145.1 Bacteroidales bacterium | reverse complement strand
CGACGGACGGCGGTCGCGCCTACCACCGCGACCAGCTCGCGCGCTGGGTCTACCAGCGGGGCTCTTAAAGTAGCACTATCCAGGGGATTCAAATAAGTCAATACCGGCAACCTGCCTACAAGTTCAGGAATCAATCCATAACTTCTTAAGTCCTGAGGAGCAACGTATTGTAAAATGTTATCTCTGTCAATTAATTTTGTTCCTTTGACGCCGTAACCAATAGCATTTGCCTGCAATCTGGATGTAATTTTTTTATCAATACCATCAAAAGCACCACCACAAATAAATAATATATTGGCTGTATTAATTTGGATCATTTTCTGTTCAGGATGCTTACGTCCTCCTTGTGGCGGTACATTAACAATAGCACCTTCAAGAATTTTCAGCAGGGCTTGTTGAACTCCTTCTCCGGATACATCCCTTGTTATTGAGGGATTATCACTTTTCCTGGCAATTTTGTCAACTTCATCAATAAAAACTATACCCATTTCAGCAGATGCAACATCGTAATCGGCAACCTGTAATAGCCGCGCAAGAATACTTTCTACATCTTCGCCAACATAACCTGCTTCAGTAAGAACAGTTGCATCAGCAATACAAAATGGAACTTTTAACATCTTGGCAATTGTACGGGCCAGCAAGGTTTTACCTGTACCCGTTTCACCAACCATAATAATATTGGACTTCTCTAATTCTACATCTTCTGATTGTGTAGAATTTTTATACTCAGAAGATTTTATTTTATTAATTCTTTTATAATGATTGTATACCGCCACCGACAAAACTTTTTTGGCATCATCTTGCCCGATTACATATTGATCAAGATGAGCTTTTATTTCAGTAGGTTTAAGTAATTTAAAAGATGGCAACTTTTTTTCTTCTCTGCTAGCCATCTCGTGATCAATAACAACACGAGCCTGCTCAACGCAATGCTCACAAATATGGGCGCTAATGCCCGAAATAAGAAAACCGGCATCCTTGCCATCACGCCCGCAAAAAGAGCATTTTCTGTAGTTTTTTGTCATTTAATATAATTATTTTAAAATTCCCAATAAAATATTATCTACAATATTCAAGGGAAAATAAGTAAAATCTATAAATTTACTTATTTGGTTTAGTTCCAACAAGAACTTCATCAATCATACCATAATCCTTAGCTTCAGGAGCTGACATCCAGTAATCGCGGTCGGCATCAGACCAAATTTTCTTGTACTTCTGTCCCGAGTGATCCCCAATTATTTCATAAAGTTCTTTCTTTATTTTTTGAATCTCTCTTGCAGTAATCTCAATATCAGAAGCCTGCCCTTCTACTCCACCCATTGGTTGATGAATAAGAATACGGCTATGCTTTAAAGCAGTTCTTTTTCCCTTTTCTCCTGCACAAAGCAATACAGCTCCCATGGAAGCAGCAATACCGGTACAAATAGTTGCCACATCAGGTGAAATATACTGCATGGTATCGTAAATTCCCAAACCGGCATAAACAGAGCCACCCGGTGTATTCAGATAAATTTGAATATCTTTTTTAGGATCCACAGATTCCAAAAAGAGAAGCTGAGCTTGAATGATATTGGCAACGTAATCATTTATTGGTACTCCAAGAAAAATAATCCTGTCCATCATCAGGCGGCTAAATACATCCATAGTTGCAACATTCAGTTGCCTCTCCTCAATAATGGTTGGACTTATATAATTGCCATAAATACTTGAATAATTATGTAAAGTACTACTACTAATACCCATATGTTTTGTAGCATACTTATGAAATTCTCTTGATTCTGACATGGGAATCCTCCTATTTAAAAATTATACTATTTTATTTCTTCTTATTATATTTTTCAGTTACTAATTTAATAAAATCATCGATACTAATATCAACTGATTTAATTTTCAATTTAGATTTTAATAACTCAAGTACCTTATCATCAAATAATTTTTCGTAAACCTTCTTAATCTCTTCTTCCTGGCTAAGCATTCTATTTACAAACTCTTCAACTACAGAATCCTCAGGATTTTCTTGTCCATATTGCTTAAGCTGCATTTTCATATACTCACGCAAATGATCTTTAACTTCTTCCTGCGATACCTCAATGTTATTATTCTTAATAATTTGGTTTTCAATTAATTGCCACCTAAAAGAATCTGCATAATTTGGAAAGTCTTTTTCAATATCCTCTTTACTCATCTTATCCTTGTTGTTTTCGTATAGCCACCTTTTCATAAACTCTTCAGGAATAGGTAGTTTAACTTTATCAAGGATTTTTTTCATTGCTTCATTTTTGAAATGCTTATCTGCATCAAGCTGATATTGCTTTTCAATCTGCTCAGCAACAAATTCACGAAAAGCAGCTTCGTCTTTAATATCTGCATCAGGAGCGATTTTCTTATAAAAGTCCTCATTAAGTTCAGCAGGTTCTATTCTGGAAATTTTATCAACAACAAATTTGAACTTTGGGCCAATTTCATTTAATTGCTCTTTTTTCACACCCAGCATATTAGCTGTTTCAACGTCTGATTCTGTTGCTTTTAATGGTTCAAAAACTCTAAAATCTCCCGATTTTAATCCAAGAAATTCTTTTCTTACTTTCTCGTCTTTAATATATTGAATAAACAAATTTGCTTTATTTCTTACACCATTTTCCTTTTCTTGTTCATCATTTTCCATTTCAATGAATTCTCCAAAAAGGACATCATCTTTCTCTGAGATTTCTGGACTTGACATTTTGCCATATCTTCTTCTCAATTCAAGAATTTGCTCATCAAGAATTTTCTTTGTTGGTTTTATTTTATAATGCTCAACTTTAATTTTATCATTCAATTCAAAATCTACTTTTGGAGCTAAACCAATTTCATATGACATATTGAATTCAGTCTGATTGTCCCAATCAATATCAGCAACATCATCATGGTTAGGTAAAGGGCTTCCAAGTACATCCAAATTTTGTTCTTTTATATAATCATATACGGCATCGACTAAAACTTTATTTATCTCATCGGCCTTAACACCTTTACCATACATTTTTTTAATCATCCCCATGGGCACTTTGCCCGGCCTGAATCCTGCAATCTTAGCAGTTTTCTGCATCTCTTTCAAGCCTTTTTCTACCTTGTCTTTATAATCTTCTTCTGTAAGATGAATTTTAATGACTGCTTCTAAATCATTTTTGTTTTCCTGAACAATATCCATGTGTTAAATAATTGAGTTATGTTAAAAAAATAACCCCGTATACCTTCTTAGAAATACTATCTGTCTGGTACGGGGCGTTTCATTTAGTTGTTTTTTGTGCGGATGAAGGGACTCGAACCCCCACGCCTTTCGGCACTAGATCCTAAGTCTAGCGCGGCTACCAATTACGCCACATCCGCATAAAAGGAGTGCAAATATACAACATTTTTACAAAACAACGAATGATTTTCAATAAAATTTTTGAAATTTCCCTGTTTAAAAAATATTTAAAAGGTATGCTGACGTGGGCTAATATTCATTCTTAAAGCAATTGCACCAATATACTTAATCTCATCTATATTAAATGAGGGGCAATTTTCCTGCCTGACAATTGCATTAGCATCAATCCAGAAATTGGGTCTAAACTGCCAACTAATAAGTATGTCAGTTAGAAAAATACTTAATGGGGCTCCCTGCAAAAATGTTATATTATAATCTCCCGGCCGATCAGAATAATCGCTCATAATATTATAACCCATATTCACGTCAGCAACATCAATTCCCTGCTCAACGTACATCAGGGTCATGTTCACAATCCATTTCTTATGAGGCTGATAATTTATCTTTCCGATATATTCCCTGAAGTTAGCCCCTAATGGATGAGCTAATGCCTGTCCGTAATGAGAATAACTGGCAGATGGCCTTAAGCCGCTGTCATATGTGTCATAATGCGCATATACATAAGGCCTGACGAGATTAGCCTCTGCCTGAACATCAAAATTATTTATACCAAACAAATCCACAATCTTCAAGCCGGTTTGGAGAGCAAATTTATTTCTAAAAGAGCCATATTCCGAATATTTCCTTTCTCCTCTTAAGCCATATCTAACCATTAATGAATCAAGATCTTTATTTATATCTCCCAGGTGAAAATCGTCGATATATATTTGACCATAAAAAGAAGCCCTGTTTTTTATTAGCCACCTCCAATTAAGTCCAATTGCAACTTTATCGGCATCTCCAAGATGATGTTCTATTGCCCTGTAAAAAATAATTGGATTTAAGTAATGCAACTCTAAACCCCGACTGCCATATTCATCAGCTCTTCCATAAATAACGTTCTCAAAGAGTGCAAGTTGAAATGTAGGAGAAATATTTGTAGACAGAACATGTGTTGTAGAGTATTTTTTATCAAATAGTCTTCCACCAAAGGATCTCATGGGATAATCCACTAGTTCAGCGAAAATATTCTGATAATTAAAAATGCCTACCCGGGTATTTATTTTCAAAAACAAATAATCATTAGCATAATCAGATAAAAGCAAAGACCTTATGCCATGGCCGATAAAATGCCTGTCCTGGCCAAACTGCATATCTACATTTTCAGTAGCTTTAAATGAGATATAACCCCGGGCAGTAAAAAAATCATATCCGCCATCTCCAAATTCCTGATTCCATCCTTCTCCCGGAATACTTCTTTCACGGAAATCAATTTTATCATTTACAAAAGAAGGAAAACGCGCCTGGTTATCAGCAATAAAAGTATAAAAGCCAATTTTGTCATTAATCAATCCACGAGCTTCCACACCTCGTGTATTTAGGTACAAATAATTGTCTGTATCATTTTCATAACCTAATCCAAAATGAATCACAGGGTTAACGGCAATAAAATGGCTGTCAGAACTACTTCTGTAAAAGTCTTCAGGATATTTATAAAAATACTTTAAAAAAGCTCTGTTTGATGGCTCTCTTTTAGTTTCTGCAAATTCAGGGTTTTCAAACAGAATAGAATTCATTACAAACTTATCAACATCAGAGAGGTTCTTAAAACTTGTGTCATTCTTCTCAATAAAGTCAACAATAGACTTCCTGTTATAGGGCTTAAAAACAGTATGAATCTTCGGCAGTGATTTGCCAAATTTTATTTCTAAGCGGTCGATAAAATCATTTTGATAAGACCTTGAATTATAGTTAGTTCCTTGTGAGTGTACCAATAATCCGGAGGACACAAATGCAAAGCATAATAAAAATAACCTCATAAACAAATATTTAACCTTTATAACCAACAGCTCTTTCGATATTAACAACATTATTCATATTCGCATCATTCATATACGTACGAGCAAGATTAGCATCATTAAAATCAGATCCTGACAAATCAGCACCCGACATGTTAGCTTTAAAAAGATTTGCTCGTTTAAATGTACCAGAAATAATTATACTCAAAGATAAATCAGCCCTGGTAAAATCTGAATCTATCATTGAAGCACCGGACAAGTTGGCTTCAGTTAGATTGGCCTCAGTAAAATCAGCCATTTCTAACTTTGAATTCTGCATCTGTGTATGCTGCATCATGGCTCCAGTAAGATTTGCATGCGAAAGATCTGCATCTAATAAAGTTGCATTTGCAAAAAAAGCCCCGGCAAGGTTTGCTCCGGAAAGATTTACACTTGTGAGATTTGCGCCGGCAAAATTTGCACCGGACAAATCAGCTCCGGAAAGATCAGCCCCGGTTAAATTTGCACCCCTTAAATTTAGCGGCCTGTATGTATCTCCAACGGAACTTTGTGCTATCATCAACCATAAATCCCTATCGGTTAATACTCTTTCTGACTTCTTTATCATACTTTTGAATTTAGACAAATTTACAATCTATGGATACAAAGATAGCATTTTTGTTGACATAGTTTTTAAGTGAATAACTTAAATATATATATGAGTAAATAAGTTTTTGTTTTTTTCGTTTATTTAAAAAATCTATAATACCCCTTTTAAGTATCTTTGCAAATTTAAATGAAACAAGAATAATTGGGCTAAATTTATGAATAAAAATTTTCACTTAAAGACATTTAAAATAGAAATCAAGGGCCTGGTTCAAGGAGTTGGCTTTCGTCCATTTATTTATAGGCTTGCAAGTGAAAACAATTTTTTGGGAAGTGTTGAAAATCGAAATGATGGTGTAATTGTAATTATCAATTGCGATGAAAAAAAATTGAATAAATTTATTCTTAGTATTAAAAACAGTGCACCTCCTGCTTCAGTCATAAATTCAATTTCCTACAAAGAAATACCAAAAAGAAGTTTTACTGATTTTGAAATTATAAAAAGCACTTCTGTATCGGAATCGATTACAGAAGTTAGCCCCGATATTGCAGTATGCAAAGACTGTCTTAACGACATGAAATTGCAAGAAAATCGTATTGATTATCCTTTTATAAATTGCACAAATTGCGGCCCTAGGTTTACAATCATAGAAGATTTGCCTTATGACAGGGAAAAAACCACAATGAAAGATTTTAAAATGTGCCCTGATTGCTATAGTGAATACACCAATATTCTTGATCGTCGATTTCATGCTCAGCCGGTAGCATGCAAAAACTGTGGGCCGGAATATAGTTTATATAAAAAAGATAAAAGTACAGTCACTGAGCAGGACAAAATAATAAAGGAAACAATCAATCTTCTTGAAAACAAAGGAATTCTTGCGATAAAAGGCCTTGGTGGTTTCTTTTTGGCCTGCGATGCAAAAAGCGAAAACGCAGTTGCGCATCTCAGAAAATTAAAAAGCCGTGAAGGCAAGCCATTTGCCGTAATGTTTAGGAATATTGAAACTTTAAAAAAATATGCTGAAGTCAACACAGATGAAGAAAAATCACTTACATCGTTGAAGCGGCCTGTTGTTTTACTCAATGAAAATAAAAAATTAGCACCATCTGTAAACGTTGGGTTTAACACTATTGGCGCAATGCTGCCCTACATGCCGATACATTACCTGATCTTTGAGCATTCCAATATAGATGTAATTGTTCTTACAAGCGGAAACATTTCTGATGAGCCTATTATAATCGAAAATGAAAAAGCAATTAATGTTTTTGGGCAAATTTGCGATGCTGTTCTAACTTATAACAGGACCATACATAATCGTGCTGACGACTCTGTTGTTAGTATCATGAATAATAAGGAAAGAATCTTCAGAAGATCACGAGGGTATGCACCTGCACCTGTTATGACTAATATTAACCTTGACGGAATCCTTGCAACGGGTGCTGAACTTGTGAATTGTTTTTGTATAGGTAAAGATAAACAAGCGATCCTAAGCCAGCACATAGGTGACCTTAAAAATATCGAAACTTATAATTTTTATACCGAATCAATAGAAAAATATAAAAAGCTATTTCGCTTTGAACCGCGGTTTATTGCCACAGACATGCACCCTGACTATTTATCAACAAGATATTCCAATGAATATGATTTGCCTGTGATACGAGTACAACATCATCATGCACATATTACATCATGCATGGCAGAACATGGATTAAATGAAGATGTCATTGGTGTGGCAATGGATGGAACGGGCTATGGTGATGACGGAAATATTTGGGGGGCAGAGTTTTTTGTCTGTGATTTAAAAGACTACAAGAGGATTACACACTTTGATTACATCCCACTGCCAGGAGGCGACAAGGTAACTCATGAACCATGGAGAACAGCAGTATCATATTTATACAGCACCTATGGCAGCGACTTTGTTAATTTTAAGTTGCCTTTTTTAGACAATATAGATACTGATAAAATTAAAATGATTTGCACAGCAATCGACCAAAAAATTAACTCACCACTATCATCAAGTGCCGGCAGGCTTTTTGATGCGGTGAGTGCGCTAATAAATCTCTGCCCACAAAGCAGCTTTCATGCAGAGGCTCCAATGAGATTAGAGTCTTTGATTGATAACAGAATTAAAAATGATTACAGCTGGGATTATAATAAAACAATATCGTTTAAACCTTTAATTAAAGAAATTGTTAATGATGTAATGAGCAATGTCTCGTTAGAAATTATATCCACGAAATTTCATAACACAATTGTAAATGTAATTGAAAGTATAGTTTTTCAAATTAGCAAAGAAACCAATCTCAAAAAGATTGTATTATCCGGTGGCTCATTTCAAAACAAATATTTAACCGAATCTGTTGAGAAAAGATTGACAAATAATGGCTATAAAGTGTATTCACAATTTAGTATACCAACTAATGATGCAGGTATTGCATTAGGACAATTAATTACAGCAGCAAAAAAGATAATCTGATTATTTTCAGTAATTTTGCAAAGCAAAAATTGCTTTTTATTAAGTTAATTATAATTATAAGAATCATAAAAATAAATTCAAAATGTGTTTAAGTATTCCGGGAAAAGTTGTTTCAATTGACGGAGATAAAGCAGTAGTTTCTGTGGGTGGAACGAACCAAGAAACTTCCCTGCAACTTCTTAGTGATGTAAAAGTTAATGATTATGTATTGATACACACAGGATTCGCTATCCAAACGATAAGTGAAGAAGAGGCCATTGAGACATTAAAACTATTTAATGAGCTCGAACAAATCAACAAAGAAATGGATAACAATTAATAAATTATTCCGGATTTCTGAATGTGATAATCATTAAATAAATTCCGTTTAAGCATCACTTATTAGTTTTAAGAATGAAGTATATAGATGAATTCCGCGACAAAGGCCTTGTTAAAAATCTTGTAAAAAAAATCAATGAAATTGCAGTCAGCAAAGTTTCATTAATGGAAGTTTGCGGTGGGCACACATGGGCAATCCAGAAGTTTGGCATTCCTTCGTTACTGCCGGAAAACGTAAATCTAATGTCAGGGCCGGGCTGTCCTGTATGCGTTACCAGCAAGCATTTTATTGATCAGGCAGTTGCATATTGCAGGCTTGAAAACACTATCATAACAACCTTTGGTGACCTTATAAGAGTCCCGGGATCAACTTCTTCATTGGACAAAGAAAAAAGCAAAGGTGCAGATGTGCGAATAGTATATTCTGTTTTGGACGCAATTAAAATCGCCGAAGAAAATCCTGACAAAAAAATTATCTTCCTGGGAATAGGCTTCGAGACAACAGCTCCGGGAACAGCAGCCGGCATTAAAACCGCCGCAGAAAAAGGCATTAAAAACTTTTTTGTTTTAAGTTCACACAAGATAATGCCACCGGCAATGGGCGCATTAATCGATGATGGTATTAAAATTAACGGATACATTGCTCCCGGCCATGTCAGCACTATAACCGGTTCCGGCATATATAAAGCCATACCTGAAACATATAAAGTAGGTTGTGTAATTGCCGGATTTGAACCTGTTGACATCTTACAGTCAATTTATATGTTATTGCAACAAATTAACAATAATGATTTTAAAGTTGAAATTCAATACTCAAGGGTAGTAAAACCGGAAGGAAACATTATAGCCCTTAATACGATGAATGAGGTTTTTAAATTAAAAGATGACTGGTGGAGAGGATTTGGAAATATACCGCTAAGTGGACTCGAAATTGATGATAAATATTCGGATTTTGATGCAAATAAAATGATTAATGTAGAAGTAGAAGAAACCATTGAAGAAAAAGGTTGCATTTGCGGAGAAATTCTAAAAGGTTTAAAAAAACCTCATGATTGTAAATTATTTGGTAAAGTCTGCACCACAACAAATCCTGTAGGAGCCTGCATGGTTTCTCATGAAGGTGCTTGTAATGCTTATTTTAGATTTAGTTCATAATGGAAAAAAACATACTATTAGGACACGGAAGCGGGGGCAAATTAATGCACTCCTTAATCAAAGACCTCTTTGTAAAATATTTTAAAAATCCTCTCTTGGAGCAACAAAGCGATTCTGCTGTACTCAATATTGAAGCGGACAAAATTGCTTTCACAACAGATTCATACGTTGTGGATCCTATCTTCTTTCCGGGCGGCAATATTGGCAAACTTGCCGTTTGTGGGACAGTAAATGACCTTGCTGTTTCGGGGGCTACACCAAAATATATTAGTGCTTCTTTCATTATCGAAGAAGGATTCTCAATGAAAGAGCTTGAGGAAATCGTATCTGAAATGGCGGAAGAGGCTAAAAAAGCAAATGTTCTAATCGTAACCGGAGATACAAAAGTCGTTAATAAAGGACAATGTGATAAAGTCTTTATTAACACAGCAGGTGTTGGGGTATTTGACAATGATAATGCACATATAAGCTCCGGAGAAAAGATAAGTATAGGTGACAAAATCATCCTTAATGGATCAATTGCACAACACGGCATGGCAATAATGGCTGTAAGAAATTTTGGTGGATTTAAAACTGATATCCAAACAGATAGCGCATGCTTAAATCACTTAATCTCAGAAATTATTAACTCAGGAGCAAGGATAAGGTTTATGCGTGATGCAACCCGCGGCGGATTGGCAACTGTTCTTTGTGAAATTGCTCAAACTAACAAGTTTGGCGTCAACATCAATGAGGAAAATGTTCCCGTTGATGAGAATGTAAGAGGCATGTGTGAATTGCTTGGTTTCGATCCCTTTTATGTGGCCAATGAAGGAAAAGTTGTGATGGTGGTTCATCCTGAAGATGCCGAAAAAGTATTGCAAATTATGCAAAAAAATGAATTTGGAAAAAAAGCAGCAATAATTGGAGAAGTAGTTGAAGAACATGCTGGTAAAGCAGTTCTGGAAACTTCAATTGGAGGTACAAGAATAATAGATATGCTTGCCGGAGAACAACTTCCAAGAATATGCTAATAAGAAGAGTATTTATAGCAATACTATTACCTAGATATTCCAAAATTTGAGTTTTGACTTTAATATAAAAAAATATGCACGAATTATCAATAGTTGTAAATATACTTGACACCGTTGAAGAAAAGGCCCAGAGCCTGAATGCAAAGATTGTTTATGAAATAGAAATGGAAATTGGTGAGCTTTCAGGTATTGAGTTTGATGCACTTGATTTTGCAATAGAAAACGCTCCAAAAAATGATATTCTTAAGGATGTAAAATTTCAAATCAAGAGAATAAAACCTATAGCTCGATGCAATTCTTGTTCTTTCGAATTTGAAACCTCAGAATACGCAAATGTCTGTCCGAAATGTAATTCTGTAAAAACAGAAATAATTACCGGTAATGAATTAAAAATCAAATCCTTTAAAATGGACTAAGCTGATTGGCAAAATGATTATTATTTTTTTCACAAAACGACAAAATCAGCTCACAAAATCTCAGTAACTTTGCAAACGTAAAAAATTTAAACTTATAACTTTTAATTTATAACCATGTGTACAACCTGCGGCTGCGACCAACCAGATAATACTACCAGGTATACCATACCCGGAGAAGATCATGCTCATGAGCATGACCATAATCACGATCATGACCACGATCACAATCATGACCATTCTCATAAAAATGAGAAACACGAGCATACTCATTCACACACACATTCACACGGACATAAGCATCCACATGGACATGAACACGGTGAATCGGTTAAAGGTGCTCATGAACATGAGCATACGCACGCTCACTCCCACCCTCACGAGCACGAACATGATCACAATAACTCAAGAGTAGTTCAACTTGAACAAGATGTGCTTGCTCAGAACAACCTACTGGCAGAAAGAAACAGGGGATACTTTGAAGCTAAGAACATCTTTTCCTTAAACTTTGTAAGCTCGCCCGGATCAGGTAAAACAACTATTCTGGAAAGAACTATTAATGATTTGAAAAAAGAAACTTCTTTTTTTGTAATAGAAGGAGACCAGCAAACACTAAATGATGCTGACAGAATCAATGCAACAGGAGCTCCCGTTATACAAATTAACACAGGAAATGGCTGCCACCTCGATGCTGAAATGATTAATAAAGCAGTAAAACAAATTGAAGTAAAGGAGAACTCAGTGCTTATTATTGAAAATGTTGGCAACCTGGTTTGTCCTGCAATGTTTGACCTGGGAGAATCTAAAAGAGTGGTTGTAATAAGTGTTACAGAAGGAGAAGATAAACCGCTAAAATACCCCGGCATGTTCAACTCTGCCGATATTTGTATTATTAATAAAATTGACCTTTTACCTTATGTAGATTTCAATATTGATAAGGTAAAAGAATATGCTTTACAAGTAAACCATCACCTAGAATTCTTCGAGCTTTCTGCAAAAACAGGAGAAGGAATGAATGAATGGTATGAATGGCTAAAAAGCAAAACAGAAAAAAGCTAATCTGCTTCTTGGTAGTTCCTTTTTTTATGTTTTTATTTTCTTAATATGGTTATTAATTTTATTCATCCTTTTCTTTTTATTTACGAATTTATATTATATTTTTGTGCCACATTTTTATAAAAACGTAACACATGCAAGTTAAGAGGTTTGGAGTCTCACTTGAAGAAAATATTCTTAATGATTTGGATAAGCTGGTAAAAAAACACAGCTTCCCAAACAGGTCTCAAGCTATACGCCATCTTATAAAAAGTTCTCTCGTTAATGAAAAAATCGGGGAGAATAAAATTGTTGCCGGTGCAATAGTTATTGTATATGACCACCATAAAAGAGAATTAAACAACAAACTAATGCATGTTCAACATGATTATCATGATTTAATTCTATCCACACAGCATGTTCACCTTGAGCAGGACCTTTGTCTTGAAACAATTGCAGTGAAAGGAAAGTCAATGAAACTTCTTGAACTGGCTGATAAAATTATTGGAACAAAAGGAATTAAACATGGCAAGCTTGTAATGACAGATTTAGAGTAAAATTTTTTATCACACAAGTAACACGAATTTAAACTTTAGTAACATTAATTGATTTATGAAAGCGATTTTTTATTTATTCCCAGCCTTACTATTAGCCGTATTAACATCCAAGGCAGAAAACAATAAAACTGACTCACTACAATTATATGATTTAGACGAGGTAACAATTACTGCTACAAAAAATGAAAGGAACAAAAGAGACATTCCATCAAGAATTTCAGTAATTAATTCCAAAGTAATTGAATTATCATCAGGTATGCAGCTTGATGACATAATTCGTTTTATCCCGGGAGTAAATGTAAACAGGAATTCAGGCATCTATTCTCAGCGTCCAACAGTTACACTCAGAGGTTTGTCGGGTGATGAGCAAGCAAGAACATTGGTTTTGTTAAATGGTATTCCGATAAACACATCTGATGAAGGGGGTGTAAACTGGAACAGGATTAACCAATACGACATTGAAAAAATTGAAGTATTTAAAGGTCCGGGATCTTCCTTATATGGCAACAATGCTATGGGAGGCGTAATTAACCTCATTACAAAAACTCCACAAAAACCACAGGAAGTATATAGTGGTGTAAGTATTGGAACATATAATACTATTCGTCAGGACTTAAATGTAAGATTGAGAACTGAAGATGGATACTATGGTGTATTATCCCAACATTTTTTAAAAAGTGACGGATATCATCATGTCCCGGAGGCAAACAGGACTATATATGATACCGAAAGATACATGGAAGCAATAGGTGTATCTGCAAGGCTTGGTTATGACAAAAGTAAATGGTTTAACTGGGAAATGCAGTATGATATATTCAGAGATAAAAGAAGTGAAGGAATGCAAATATTTGCACCAGACGGAGATCACAGAAATTTCAACACAAATCTATTACGAGGAAATATAAAAGGAGGAAATGAAAAAACTTCATACACCTTAAGTGCTTACTATCAGCTTGAAAACTATTACAACCTGAATGAAAGAATGCGCGATGAAAATTATTCTCGTTTCGACGTCAATTCAGATAGAGAAGACCTTGGTGCATTACTAAATGTAAACAGGCAAATATCAGCTTCAAACTCAATAACCGGTGGATTTGAGTATAAAGAAGGAAGCATTAGCGGCGGGGATTATTACCAAACGGCTCCTTATGATACTATATATAATGCAGGAAAAATCACGACACTGGCCGGATACATTCAGGATGAACAAGCATTATTTGATAACAAAATAAGGTTGATTGCAGGTTTGCGTTTTGATCGTGTAACATTCTCCGAAGGTGAATTTTATTCAACAGACCCTTGGGAAACAACGCCAGAATTGAATGATAACACATGGAACTCAGTCTCGCCGCGTGCAGGTATACGCTTCAATTTTATTAAAAACTTAAGTTCCTACATATCATATTCTCGCGGGTTCAGGGCTTCTATATTAGATGACCTAACCAGAACAGGCTGGATGTGGGTTGGGCCAAAACTAGCA
>JAWOBS010000053.1:0-2990 GCA_046484145.1 Bacteroidales bacterium | reverse complement strand
AAAGACTGAGTTAGAGAGACAATAAGGACTTCAAAGTCTTTTTGTTGAACACGATGATTTAGTAGTAGATAGCTTTGTAAATAGCATTGCTAATGATGACTTACAGATAGTTGGTTCGGAATTGATTTTGGGTAAAATTTATGACAAAATCGGTTTTCCTGATGATGGGTGCTGCATTGCACAAAACAGGAAAAATGAAAATATCATTGACAAACTCGAAAAGATACTTCATCAGGAAAGGAAAAAAGTAAATGATAAAAAATCTGGAACTATGACAATTGAAGAATTTAATGCTTTGATTGACAGTGCTGAAAATGATGCAGAAAATGACAGAATGTACAATGCCGGAGAAATATTAAACGATATTGATACATGGAAATAAAAGTTTGAGTATCGGTTTTTAGTTGTTGGTAAGCATAAGATAATATACTGGATTGAAGACAACTACATTAAAATTGCTGCTGTTTTTGATTGCAGGCAAAATCCTGAAAAAATTAAAAATGTATGATTGGAAGATCCGGTGGCTTCGAGACATTTCTGCCTTGGGGCAGAAACCCTCAGCCACCTATAGTGGTTCAGGTGGCTGAGGGATTTTGCCTTAGCAAAATCGTCTCGAAGCCACCGGTTCCCAGCCACCGGCCCCCCAAAAAACAATCACTTTTTTTTCTTTTTTCTAAACCTGTAGGGAGTTGACAATTTTTTCAGGTCATCAAGGCGGCCTTCAATAAGTGCTGTAAATAATGCATATTGATAAAATATTTTTTCTGTTCTTTTGTGCCGTCAAAAGAACCAAAACCTCGTGCCGGAATAATTTTTGCGACCCGCTTGATGCTCAAGGGCGAAAAATCCTTATATCCTCCTATCGTCGGAAAGAATTTTTCTGCCCTTTTACGCATAGCGGGGTGCCCGCAAAAATCATTAATGGCACGAGAATAAGTCCGCATGGCTTGTGGTTCATAATGGGACGAGATTTTCACTATAGCCTTTTTGGTATTCTGTGGCTTGCTCATCCTACGGATCCAAGTCGGTGATTTCGAGACATTTCTGCCTTGGGGTAGAAACCATTAACCACCTGGTATATGGTAAGTGGCGATTTTCGGCAATCTACCTTTCATATTATCTTTATTCTATGTTACTTCTTAATGCATAAACAGGCACTACAGTTATTCCATTTTCTATGGTGTAAGACTGTGAAAATGTAACAATAAACGATTTATCAATGTTATATTTAGTATGTGCATATAACAAGCCACTTACCTCTCTTGCTTTATTACAAGTTGTTAATTCATAAGATGCCTGTATCGCACAGGTTACATTGTTATAACGAATGATAAAATCACATTCTTTCGTATCATTTAATACAAATATTTCCTTAACTCCTGCCTTTTTTAGCTCTGCAAAAACCATATTCTCAAACAAGTTGCCTTTGTTTTCTGAAAAATTTAATGATACGGTATTGATTAATCCGGAATCTATTGAATACAATTTTCTACGGGATTTTATTTGTTTCTTTAATTTGTAATCAAATTGTGGAATTTCATAAATCAAATACGCATCTTTCATTGCATTGATGTATTCCTTAATTGTTATGTCGTTTACATTCAGGGCTTTTGACAAGCTGTGATAAGAGTATAAAGAAGCCGTATTGTTGAAAATATAGTAAGCGATTTCCTTAAATAAGCGATGATCCCTTAGCTCCTTATTGATGATACAGTCTTTAATGATGATGCTGTCATAATATGATGTCAATATCTCATGTTTTATGCTGTTTTTTTTCTGAAGAACAATTTCCGGGAAACAACCTGATTTTAATGCATCTGTCAAAATATTGTTCACTTTTGGCTGATTTTGCTTTATTCTCAGCCTGTCATTCAAATTGTAATGATCTAATATTTCGTCTATAGACAAGGGAAATAATTGATGCAAAACATATCTTCCTGACAATAATGCTGAATAATCAGAATTTAATAAACTGGAATTTGATCCGCTAATGCATATTTTTTTAAATCTTTCTGCGTCATATACACTTTTAATGTATTTTTCCCATCCCTTAACATTTTGTATTTCATCAATCAATAAATATTTTACCTTGACGCCTGTCATTGTTTCAGCAGCCTCAATAAGCTTATGAAATTGAGCCGGATGTGTATATATCTCAGAAAACGAAGGATCATCCAAATTAACGAACAATAATGATTTGGGATCTTCGGTTTCCATTAACCAATTAATATACAGCTTCATAATGGAGGATTTTCCACTTCTCCTTAATCCGGTAATGATCTGAATTTCTTTTACAGAATTCAGTTCTTTTAAGCTTTCCAAAAGCTCACGCTTAATTTTTACTGCATATTTCTTGTTATTCCAATGCGCATTATGTAACACTAAAGCATGTTCCATGTTCAAAGTATGTTTTGTATTATAATGCTAATATACAAATTATAATTTGAATATAAAACGAATATAATTTTTTCTTTTTCTAACCGGTGGCTTCGAGACATTTCTGCCTTGGGGCAGAAACCCTCAGCCACCTACTATGTCAAGGTGGCTGAGGGATTTCGATTTTTCATCGAAATCGTCTCGAAGCCACCGGTTCCCAGCCACCGGCCCAAAAAACAATCACTTTTTTTTATTTTTTCTAAACCTGTAGGAAGTTGACAATTTTTTCAGGTCATCAAGGCGGCCTTCAATAAGTGCTATTTTCTTTTTCCTGCTCCATCCTTTTATCTGATGTTCGCGATTAAATGCCCAATCTATACGACTGTATTCTTCATAATACACCATTTCAACGGGAAGACGCTTTGACGTAAAATTGGCACCATCTCCTTCCTGATGATTCCTGATTCTCGCTTCGAGGTATTTTGTGCTGCCTGTGTAAAAAGAACCGTCAGAACATTCCACATAGACGAAATCGGACTTAGGGAAAATCTCTCTCCTACGCGTTCCAACGGACTGCTGGCAATGGTCAATAAAATAAAGGCCTATGCCATGGC
>JAWOBS010000022.1:0-4940 GCA_046484145.1 Bacteroidales bacterium | reverse complement strand
CGTAGCTTAATTTGCTTACAAAAAGATAATCCCCTACAAGCATCGACTTTTCCATTGATGAGGTAGGTATGGTATAAGCTTCTATAAAGAAAGTCCTAATAATTGTAGCTGCAATTACCGCGAAAATTATAGCATCTGCCCATTCCCTTGCTGCTGATCTTTTATAAACTTTTCTCTTGCTCGGATGTATGTATTCTTCCTTTTTCGAAAATCCAAGGTATGGGATGTACACAAATGGGAATAATATACCTAGTGTTTGCTCTCCCAAACCGTTTTTGCCGAAACACTTTAATGTTTCAACTATCATTAACAGTACAGTAAAAACATTGATGTAAGGTATAATGATAAAAATAAGCCACCACATTGGTTTGTTTATCACTTTAAGCCAGATGTAAAAGTTGTACATTGGTATAAAGACATACCAGCCTTTGTATCCGGCTTTTGTGAATATTTTGTATAAGCCGATTATTGTGGCATTAAAAAATAGTAATGTTATGATCATGTATACACTCATGGTTGTAAATTTAGTTTGTTAGTTCAAAAAAATTCTACTTTCTATATTTCAGTTAATCTTTTATATTAAGCATATCTTTCATGCTAAATACGCCTTTTTTCTTAAACACCCATTCTGCTGCCATTATGGCTCCTTTAGCAAAGCCTTTGCGGCTTTTGGCTGAATGCTTTATTTCAATCGAATCAATATCGCTGCTATAAATAACTTCATGAATGCCAAAAATATTGTTTATTCTATTTGCTTTGACAGGAATGTCATTTTCTGTAGGTGAATTTTCAAGAAGTTTCCAATCAGAATATCGATTGATAACATTTGAAATACCTTCGGCAAGGGTGATGGCTGTGCCGCTTGGTGCATCAAGCTTTTGGGTATGATGGGTTTCCTCGATTAGAACGTTATAATCGTCAAAGCTATTCATCAGTGCAGCCAGACGTTTGTTTATTTCAAACAAGATATTAACACCCAAACTGAAATTTGATGCATAGAACAGAGTTTGCTTATTATTGACGCAAAGCTTTTCTATTTCGGGAAATGCACTATACCATCCCGTTGTACCGGTAACTACAGGTAAATCTATTTCAAAACATTTTTTTATATTATCCGGAGCGTTTTGTGGAGTAGTAAATTCAATAGCGACATTAGCTTTTTTTAAAAGATCAATTTTTGAATTCCAGTCGTTTTCGTTATCAATAATACAAACTACTTCATGGCCAAGTTCAGAAGCATATTTTTCAACTTCTTTGCCCATTTTGCCGTAACCAATAATTGCTATAGATAATTTAGTCATTTATAATATTTTTATTAATCAAGCATTACAACATCAGATAATACGATTAAATCCTTTTACAAAAAATCTGTCAGCGATGTTTCATTTTATTAAAACTTAAAAGATAAAACAATGCCGGAGCCAAAGTTAGTAATATTTGTATTTGTAGCAGATGGAATAATTCCCGGCCTTATATTCAAACTCAAATCTTCACTCACGTCAAAATAAAAAAGATGGGCATCTACTGTTGCATCAAGAATGTTCAAGACATATACAATGCCTGCTGCAATATATGATATTTCAAGGTTTCGCCTGTAAAAATCCATTGCTCTTTTTAGCACATCGCCGCTATATTCGGGGAAATCATCAATAGTATTTGGATTACCATCAACCCTGTATGTATATGCTTTTCTGAATTTTTGATATTCTGTATTATTAAAATTTATGGCATAGACTGCTGCTCCAAGTCCGGCATAAACAATAGGCACTTTCCATATTTTTTTATTGTAGATTTGTCCTAAGCCGGGAAAAGTGGCACTTAGCATAGCTGCTTTGCCGGGTGAGTGTTTATGCTCTTTTTTCTCTTTAATTGTATCAGTTTCTACAATAGTTCCTTCGATTTCGAGCGTATCAGCTTGTTCCTCGACTGTTTCTTGAACAGTATCTGTGCGGATGTCAAGTTGCAATGTGTCCTGCGATCTGTGTCGTCGTCCCCTGGGACGGCGCCCGTCTTGAAGCGTATCTTCAGTAATAATAGTATCTGTATAATTATAATGTAATTGATCAATGCCGGGAGAAGCCCCGATACTGCCAGAAAAATATAGAAATAGCAAAATAAATATGCTTAAATACTTATTTACTGTTGTAAGTTGCAAAATGATAAATGTTTAAAACCTTAAACGCAGTTTTTTCCTCATTATTTTTCGAAAAGAAAGACTTCAACACAGAAAAACATTATTTATTATCAATAACTTTTAAGATTCTTTCCAGTTCATCTTCAGATTTAAAAGGTATTACGATGCTTCCTTTGCCTCCCGTTTTTGCTTTAACCTGTACTTTTGTGCCATAAATAGTTGCCAGGTTTTCTTGTATGCTTTTATATTTTTCGGGGTCTGCTTTTTTCTTATTGGGTTTTTTCTCTTCAGTTGTTTCGCTCTCTTCTTCTAATTTACTTAGGTTCTGAACGATCTCTTCAACTTCTCTAACGCTAAGATTTTGAGCAACAATATCGTGAAATACATCAATTTGAGTTTGAACTTCATCAATTCCTAAAAGAGCTTTTGCATGGCCCATTGTGATTTGCTGCTTGTTTATACCCATTTGTATATCACTGGGTAGCTTAAGTAATCTTAAGTAGTTAGTAATAGAGGATCTGCCTTTTCCGAGCCTTTCACTTAGTACCTCTTGTGTAAGCTTGCATTCATCAATAAGCTGTTGATAACCCATTGCAATCTCAATAGGATTAAGGTCTTCTCTTTGAATATTTTCAACAATTGCCATTTCCAGCATAGCCTGATCATCAGCGTTCCTGATGTAGGCGGGCAGAGAAGTAAGTCCGGCCAAAAGCGAAGCTTTGAACCTTCTTTCACCTGAGATAAGTTGAAATTTATTATTATCTGTTTTTCTTACGGTTATAGGTTGAATTAATCCTTGTTCCTTAATTGATGCAGCAAGTTCTTGCAATGCTTTTTCATCAAATTCTTTTCTTGGCTGGTACGGATTTTCCTCGATAGCTTCAATTACAATGTTAGCAATAGTCCCAACAGGAAAAATATCTTTATCAATTTGATTTGGATTCTCATAAGGTGAATTATCCAAAAGTGCACCAAGTCCTTTACCTAAAGCTTTCTTTTTAGCGGTCATTTTCTATGTCAATATTTTTTTCGGATTGATTGATTTTTGTTAGTTCGTTTTTTTGCAGGATTTCCCTGGCAAGGTTAAGATAGTTGATTGCTCCTTTGCTTTGAATATCATGCATAATAATAGTTTCTCCAAAAGAAGGAGCTTCTCCAAGCTTAGTATTTCTTTGAATGATAGTGTCAAATACAAGATCCTGAAAATGATTTCTAACTTCCTCAACTACCTGGTTTGACAGCCTTAAGCGATTGTCATACATGGTAAGCAGAATACCTTCTATCTCCAGGGATGTGTTTAGCCTGGTTTGTACAATTTTTATTGTGTTTAACAGTTTGCCTAATCCTTCAAGCGCAAAATATTCGCATTGTACAGGCACTATAACAGAGTCGCCTGCAACAAGTGAGTTAACAGTTATTAAGCCCAATGATGGAGAGCAATCAATAAAAATGAATTCATAATCATCCCTGATTTTATCGATTACATTCTTCATCATAAATTCACGGTTAGGCATATTTATCATTTCAATCTCAGCACCAACAAGGTCTATATGTGCGGGTATCAGGTCAAGGTTAGGAGTGTTGGTATTTAACAAGATATCTTTCGGCTCAACATCATCAATAATGCACTCGTAAATACTTGTTTTTATGTTTTTGGGGTTAAAACCAATTCCTGAAGTTGCATTAGCCTGGGGATCGGCATCTATTAAAAGTGTTTTGTGTTCCAGTACCGCTAAGCTTGCTGCAAGATTTATTGCCGTCGTTGTTTTGCCAACGCCGCCTTTTTGATTAGCAATAGAAATAACTTTGCTCATGGGTTAAATTAGTTTATTATTAAGAAATATGATCTTGTCAAATTATAAGTTGGCCAATTTGACCTAATTATCTGTAAACCAGTAAAATGAGTTGTAAGGCCTGAATTTACAGCTAATTGCAAATTTACAATTTAATGCGCTTTAAAAATGATTTTTTAAAAAAATATTTTTTGTACTCATTACTATATTTTACTAGAGAAAAAAAAACCGGCATCAAAAAAGAGCCGGTTTTTATGCTTCTGAGCAGTTTATTTAATCTTCTGCTTCATCTTTTTTTTCTGAATCATTTTCCCCCTTATCTTTTTTTTCATCTTCATCAGACTTTTTTTCTTTGTCCTTTCCGAGGTCTTCAAATTCAATGTTACTAAAGTCTTTCGTTTCTCTTTTTGGAGGCTCAGGGCTGTTTTCCCTAATGTATTCAAAACTTTCTTTTAGAGCGTCCTCAAATTTTTCAAAATCTTCACGATACAAAAACAGCTTATGTTTTTCGTAGAAAAACTTACCGGTTTGCTGGTTGAATCGCTTTTTGCTCTCAGTAATTGTCAGGTATTGCTCTTCTGAACGTGTGGCTTTTACATCAAAGAAATAAGTTCTTTTTCCTGCCCTGACTGCTTTCGAAAATAGTTCTTCACGTTGGTTTCCGCTAGTTAAATCATCCATAGTCTTTTCTTTTTTCATAAAACATGATAACATACTTGTGCTATCGTTCTAATCTTTGGTTACCTTCAACAATTTTAATTGCAACAAATTTATAAAACACATTTGAATTATTATAATTCTTGATAAAAAATATTAATTTTTTTTATTTTAGCGGGTAAAATACTATGCTGTTTACTTTTCTTACGGAGATTTTTTTATTTTTAAATACCACGTAAACATCTGTTTACGGGGTATTTAAAAATAAAAAATTCTCTGTAAGAAAAGCAAACAGCATAGTATTTTACCAGCTAAAATAAAAAAAATTAATATTTTTTATCAAGAATTATAATAAT
>JAWOBS010000324.1:0-9131 GCA_046484145.1 Bacteroidales bacterium | reverse complement strand
CTTTTATTTGATCCGGTATCATAAATCACGATTTTCTTGGATGGCTCGATTCCTTGTGCACCCAAAATTTTAGCTAATTCGGCAGGTGCCTTTAAAACACCTTTAGGGTCAGTTGTGCTTGCTAAATCGTCAACACTGATGTTCACTGCATTTCTGATATGAACTTTTGCATAGTCTTCTGCGCTTCTTGTTGATACGATCACTGCATTTTTACTATTTACTAATTTTTTAGCTTCTGGTGCAGAAATTAAATCTTGAGCAAACGAAATATTTGCAACGAAGATCATTAAGAATGCACTCAATAATATTTTTTTCATTTTCATGGTTTTCATTTTTAAAATTTAACTTGTAACTGCAATGAAATATCATCATTGTATATTTCAACCGGCTTTTCTGCTCGGTAGTTATAGTTTAGCTGTAATCTGGTCCAGTCGTTAAAAAAGTAATTAACACCAAAAGTTAAGACTGAAAAATGCAGGTCGTCCATTCCGGCATCGAAATATTCCCATTTAAAAACAGGTTGTATATTTAATGAAGTCTTGTATAAGGCCTGAACATATGCTCCGTGTCTTTTTTCACCTAAGCTAATCGGGTCTGATCCACAACCACCTCCGGCAGCACGGTTATAATCGCCTTCGTCATAAATATACTCTCCCTGTAACAAGAAATTGGCATAATCTATTTGCACTTCGCCGGCATAACTCATTCGATAATCGTCTTTCAGGTCGGTATTGGGGAAACCATACCTGAAACTACCTCCGATTCGTAAGAAATCTAAAGGCTTATAGGTAAGTCGGCCAATATAATCTTTTGCTGAGTTATTATCGGCAACACCTAATCCTCTGCCATTCATTACAGCAAAAGCGTAGTTTAGTTTTGATTCACTGTCGCCACCCAAAATCATGATTCCCATGTCGCGCTGAGGAGCAACAATTTGATCTGATACGAAAGCTCTGTTGATTGTGTGCAATCCGGAACAGGATGTGTTGACTTCTTGTCCGAATGGTTGTTTAAAGGATCCCACAGAAACCGTAAACCATTTATACCGTTTATACGAAATAAAGGCATCCAACAAATAAGGATTTCCTGTACCACTGACAAAAGCGCTGTTTTCTAATACAACATAATATGAGAAATCATAAGGAATGCTACCTGTTAAACCAATTCGGGCTCTTTTAAATAAAAATGTATTGTCCTCTTTTACATCAGGGCCGTTAAATTTAAGGTCGTACTGGGGTTGAAAAAAACCAAAGAAGTTAATGCCTTCTTCGCCACCAACATCATCACATCCCTGTGCAAAAACCGGGTTTAAACCTAAGCCAAAAATAAACAGGCCAGTAAAAATGATAATCTTTTTCATGATATACTTTTTTAAAAGGCATATCTCCACATGGGAGATATGCTATAATTAATTATTTACTAACAACCGGATAATCTTTTGCTACAGATGGAGACCATTTATTTGAAGTCCATGCTGTATTTGAATTATACAAACCATTCATTCCAAACATTAGGCTATATGCATCATATCCAAAAACTCTTAAGAAAGCAGAAATAACTGCTGATGTTTGGCCGGTATAGCAATAAGTAACCACTTGTTTTGACGGATCCAGTTTTAAAATAGAACCATCAGTTAATAGTAGCGGTTGAATTCTTAAACTACCATCGATGTGTCCAAATCCTAAATAGTCGGTTTCGCTAAAGTAATTGTTAATAAAATAGTCGGTTGGAGATGTAAGAACATCAGAAGGACTAACGCCTTTAAAACCTTCAGAAACTACCTGTTCCACACGTTCTTTCAATAAACTTGAACCAGAAGTTAATATAGATGTAATCTTAGGAGCATTGTAAGTAACATTAGCAGGGGCTGCTGAATATACCCAGTTTGCTTGTCCGTCAGCAATGTCAGCAATATTACTATTCCAAGAACCTACTGTTGGTGTCCAACCGCTCATCCCCCATTTTAGAGCTTGAGCATCCTGGTACCCATACATGCGTAAAAGTGCTGTTGCATAACAAGCCGATTGTCCTGTGTAGCAAACAACAAGGATTGGTTTGTCACCAGCGTTTTCTGCTGCTGTTAAAATATCAGCAAAAGCAACAGAACTTGCTCCTTCAATATGTCCGGTATTGTAATCTGCACTACTTCTAATATCCATGATATAATATTTAGAAATGAATGCAGGAACATCCGCTTCGGTAGCAGGAGCGCCAGCAACAAATTTAATGTCGTTGTAGGACATTATTGCATCAAGATCAAGATTCTGAGAAGTTACATACTCTTCTAATATCTCAAATGCTGCCTGAGAAACAAGATCATCTGTATCGTCTTTGCAAGATGTTAATACAAATACAGGAATAATTAAAAATAAGAATGCGAATTTTAGAAACTTTTTCATAATTGTATTTTTTTATTTGATTAGTACTTGTTGTTTTTTTTTATTCACCGCAACCACCTGATTCAGACTGCTTTGTTTCTACCGGATTTCCACCAGAAAATGCATTCCATCCATCTTTTAGATTTGAAACATTCTCGAATCCTAATTTTTGAAGTGCTTTTGCAGCCAAAATGCCCCGGTCTCCGGCTTTGCAATACACAATAATTTTATCAGTTTTAAGAGGGACATACATAAATTGTTCTTCCCAGAAATATTCATCCATGATAAGAAATTCCAATTCGCCACGAGGAATAGAGAAGGAACCGGGAATATTTCCGGTTTCGTATTCTGCAGGTTGTCTTATATCAATTAAAAGAAATTCTTCACCCTGATCAATCATTGATTTTAGGGTATCAACCGGAATTTCCTTTACATCGGTTTTTACAACACTGGCCAGTTCTTTGCCATCTTCGTAAATTGCTGTACAAGCAGAAAAAAGAATAATAAGCAGTGCTGTAAGTGTTTTATTAAATTTCATCATAATTATTTGTTTTTTTGAAGTTTAAAAAGCACTGAATTTACCTGTACGTTCGTTCCATTTTACAAATACATACCAAATTAGAATTACAGCAAAAACAATTAAAAAGGCTCCTGCATATCCAACGTAGTCTGGTAAATAATTTTTAAATTTCATTGTATGTGGAAGCATATCAACGATAGGAGGAACGATATAGTTTTTTGATAGTGGAGAAATCAACAGGAATCCTAAGGCAGACATCCATAATTTAATCTGGCCTTCACCAACACGCCATAGCGTACCAACTGCGCATCCACCGGCTACGGTCATACCAACACCAAATATTAATCCTCCTAAAAACCCGCGTAACCAGAAGTGGTCAAAAACCCAGGTCATTTCGCGGGCGCGTATGGATGCATCACCGGCACCTATACCAAAAAACTTAATGGCAGTAAACCCGATTAAGGTAATAACAAGTCCGGCCATTACTCCTACTGAGCCAGCGCTTTCGCCTGTCATAAATGGATCGCGGAATGCTTTAACGATACAGAAACGTGATCGTTGGCAAATTAATCCCATAAGCAATCCTGAGATGATGAACCAGGCCAAAACACCATTGGTGCCGGCTACTCTAAAAGCAAGAATAAAGGTGCCGATGGAAACAATCCATCCTAACCAAATTTGCCAGTTTCCTTTTTTTTCCGATGTTGCAAGGAATGTAAAACTCTTGCCGGAACTAATTCCCGGAAATTTTTCCATTTCCCAGATCAAGTATTTAAGGGCTAAGATGGTTCCGATAAATAAACCGATGGTAAATATAATAGCACCACCAGATAATGCAGGAACTCCACTAAAAAATGAACCAATGGTACAACCCAAACCAAGAGTAGCTCCAATAGCCATTAATCCACCGCCAATAAATCCTTTAATTAATTCTCCTTTGGGAGGAATACGTAAAGCAAATTCTTTTGAAAAAAGAGCACCGGCAAATGCTCCTAAAACAATAAGAAGGCATAGCACACCATATAAACTGGCGCTTGTTGGAGTCGCATCCTGGAAACTGGAAATACCCAAGCCTTTAAAAACATTCTCACCCCAGTTGTTGATCCCTCCACTGGCTCCCCAGGGACTTTTTACAGTAAACAGAAGTATATTTAACAACCCCAGGGTAACTCCACCGACCCATACAGGCCAATGTTTAGAAAAGAATGTGTTAAATAATTCGCGGAGGATTCCCGGCTCCTTTTGTTGTTCTGACATCTTACCCTCCTACTTTTTTTGAATTAGAAATCTGAACGCGCTTCCATCCGCGTCTCCTTCTTCTAGCAATACATTACCAGTCTTATCACACCATTTAGGTATGTCCGATTTGGTACCGGGATCAGTTCCAATCATTTCTAATACTTCGCCCGAATTTAATCCTTTAATTGCTTTTGCCAATTTCATCATCGGCATTGGGCAAGAAAGACCTTTACAATCTAATGTTTCCTTTATTTCCATAATGAACAATTTTAAAGTGTTAATTCAATGGAACAAATATTGTTAATAATTTAACAGTAAAAAAAGAAACCATCCTGATATGCATCCAGTATAAAATATGAGATTGGCTATGCAAAAAACTGATTTAAATCAGTTTTTTTTCTGATTTATTATTATATTTACGAGCTTTATATAAATATATAACTATGAACAAACTAACAGCTTTAAATAGTTGTACAGTTAGTAATGCAAAATGTCTTTGTTTTGATTATCTAACGGCAGAAGAAATAGAATTAATTGATAAAAATTCTATTGATGTTAAATACAAAAAAGGAGAAACAATTTGTAAACATGGCACAATTGCACCACATGTTATATATTTAAAAGATGGATTAGCAAAAATATATTTAGAAGGATTGAACGATTCATTAATTTTAAAAATTATCCCGCCTGGCAATCTGATCGGATTAACTTCTATTCTGGAAGGTAATAATACATTTCATTACTCATCACATACATATGAAGATTCTGCTGCAAGTTTAATCGATATAAAAATATTTAAACAAATTATTAGCCAAAATGCTAAGTTTGCCGCTTCAATTATTGATATGCTATGTGAAAACTCATTACAGACCTTTGGCAGGTTTTTTTGCTTGAAACATAAGCAACTTTACGGGCGCTTAGCAGATATTTTACTTTGTTTGTCTGAGCGCATTTTTAAGAAGGAAGAATTTGTGTTAAAACTTTCGAGAAAAGAATTAGCTGAATTATCAGGAATGTCAACAGAAAGCCTAATAAGAATGATTAAAAAATTTAAAGATGATGACATAATCGAAATGCAAGGAAAAACAATAAAGATTATGAATTTCGAGTTATTACATAAAATCAGTGAATACGGATAAACTGTAGTTTGTTAGCCTTTTTTGCTAATCGTTTTTAGAAATTGAAGATTCTTAATTTCAATTTTTAAATGTTTTTCGTAAGTAATTGCAGCGGCTTTTTTCGTGCTGATACAAATCATGTAATAATATCTAGATAACACGGTTCGATTTGTGCCAGTGATTTCGGTCAAATTGTGCCAGTTTAAACCGGCGGGCAGGCATTCCAAAACGCGGTTCGATTTGTGCCATTTTTCGGTTTGATTTGTGCCACGTTAAAACCCTTTCTATACGCTTACTTCCTTAATAAATATTGAATTTCATTATATTCAAGTTAATTATTTTGAATTTCCTGCTTAATATTTTTTCTATGAACTCTACCATCGTTTTTCTTGATTCAAAATTATCAGGAATCCAGGTCAGAATTTTATCAGGGAATTCATCTTGTACAAAATCGATTAATGAATAGCGTATCGTTTTAATATATTGTGAATCAAGAAAAATTTTAACAGGTTTGTCAATCTTAAGCATTAATTGATGTATCCGAGATAACGATTCTTCTCGTTCTTCATCCTCCAGGTTTAACCAAATGCTATCATATTTGATATTATTTAGTTTACAGAAATTAATGTAAACTTCGAGTTCTTCTTTAGTCCAATGATTCTGCATATACTGTGTTCTTTTTATCAGCTTTTGTCCAATGTTCTTCTACCTTTTCGGCATGTTCTTCCGGTGATACTTTTATATAGGTAAGGAAAGAATCTAAGGTTTTATGCCCCGTTAGTGCCATAATGGAGATATAGGGAAATCCGGAATTGTATAAATTTGTTGCAAAAGATCTTCGGGCAGTATGTGCAGAAATTAATTTATGTTTAAAAAATGTTTCATATTTCCTTTTCCCTCCCTTAGTAATTCCTTTTCTTATACGCTTATTAATTTCAGCAGCATCACATACTTCTTTTATATACTCATTAAATTTCTGATTTGTAATATTAACCGGTAAATTATATTCATACTTTTCAAGAATAGCTTTTGTCATCCAATGCAATGGTATTGGCACAACATTACCGGTTTTTAGATTTTCAACAATTTTGTCCTCTTTAATAATATCTTTTGTTAAAGATGTTAAATCACCAAACCGTAAACCAGTCCAACATCCTACAATAAAAAGGTCTCTAACTTTTTCTAATCTCTTTTTTTCTGAAAGATCGAGATTATAAATTTTAAGTAATTCTTCTTCGTTTAGATATATACTGTCACTGACTTCTGACGGTTTCTTAAAATTTTTTGTATGAACATATATGCCAATCTCTAATGCTCTATTCAAAAACATTTTTAATCCTGCGATATATTTCCCTACCGTATTAATTGCAAATCCTTCATTATTGGTAAGATGCTGCAAAAAACCATTATAAAACTGATAATCTACTTCTTTAATTAAAATTCCAGGGTTATTACTATCAATAAATTTATTAATTACTTCTTGTGTCCTTTCATGCTTCTTTATTGTTCTTGGAGATAATTTTTTTCCTGATATAGGATCAACATATTCATCAATAGATTTCATTACGTTATTAATAAATCCTTTTAAGGTAATTTCCTCTGATTCTTTTATTTCTTTACTCAAAGAAGCAAAAAATTTATCTGCAATATTCTGAAGCCATGCTTTTTCCAGAAGGGACTTATCAATTTGTATATTCCATAAATTAATTATATGACTTTCTAAAGAACCAAGAATACTATTGATTGTATCACGTTTTGAGTGTAATCTGCCCTGTTTAATGCGTTGCTTTTTCTTATCCCAATCTTCAGGTTTGATGTTATATGTCGTTCGTGCATAAAAGTATTTTTCATTATGCCTTAACCTGATTCTGATACTTAGGGGTTCATCAACGATCTTCTTGTCTACAGTTCTGATATAATAGTTTACCGTTGCCATAATAAATAAAATTATAATCAAAGATAAACATTTGCACCCAGATTTGCACCCGATTTTTTGAAAAAATGTGAATTTTCATATACAACTGTAAACTAAGAAATTCTTACATTTGCCTTTATACATACGTTACAGGTGTTTACATTTGTTCACTGCTGTTTAATAGGTTCGAGTCCTGTTGGAACTGCTAATTAAAAGGGTTGGCTATATCAGGCCACCCTTTTTTTATAATCTCCTTCCCATCTGAAATTAAACGATTATACTTTTTTCTCGTCTTAATTAATGTCCAATCTGCGGTAAATTATGATAGAACTTCTTCAATTGAACCAATTAACAAATCATTATTATTTCAAATCTAAAATGTATATTATGAAAACTTTTAAAAGTAAAGCATTGTTGCGTCTTATTATTCTTTCACTAATAATATTGACATGCAACTTTTCAACTTTTGCTCAACGAAAAAAGCAAAATGTTAACGAAGAAAGCTCTGAGTTAACTCAAAGTATGTTAAATATGTACAAATTCAGAAGTGTAGGGCCAGCTGCATACTCTGGTCGAATTTCTGATCTTGCAGTTAATCCTGAAAACCATTCCGAATATTATGTTGGAGTAGCTTCAGGTGGTTTATGGAAAACTACAAACCAGGGTACAACCTTTGAACCTATTTTCGATCAACAATCGGTTTTCTCCATTGGTTGCTTAGCCATAGACCCCAATAACCCAAATATTTTATGGGTTGGTACCGGAGAAAATAATTCGCAACGAAATTTAGCTTATGGCGATGGCGTTTATAAAACTACCGATGGTGGAAAAACTTTTACCAATATGGGTTTAAAAACCAGTTCTCAAATTGGTAAAATAATGATTGACCCAAGAAACAGCAATGTAGTTTATGTTGCTGCTCAAGGACAGGCATGGGGCCCTGGTGGAGAACGCGGATTATACAAGACTACTGACGGTGGAAAAACATGGACAAGGATACTTGAAATAGGAGAATATACCGGGGTAACAGATATGGAAATGGACCCAAGAAACCCGGATATTTTATATGCTGCTTCGCACCAAAGAGAAAGAAGAGTATATTCTAAAATTAATGGCGGACCCAAATCGGCTATTTATAAATCTGTTGATGCCGGTAAAACATGGACAAAACTCACCAATGGCCTACCTAAAGGAGATGTTGGCCGAATTGGCTTAGCGCTTTCTCCGGCAAATCCCGATATTATTTATTCAATTATAGAGTTACCCGAAAATAAAAGTGGTTTTTACAGATCGAGCGATATGGGCGAGAGCTGGGAAAGAAGAAGCGATAAAGGAACAAGGAGTCCGCAATATTATAATGAATTATATGCTGACCCCAAAGATCAGGATGTTGTTATTGTAATGGATGTAAGAAATGCTCTTTCTAATGACGGCGGTAAAACATGGGAAAGAATAGAAGGAAAAAACAAACATGTTGACAACCATGTGATATGGATAGACCCGACCAACACCGACCACTATTTAGTGGGTAGTGATGGTGGTTTATACGAAACATACGACCGGGCCGAAACATGGCAGTTTAAAAAGAATTTACCCATTACTCAATACTATCATGTTCGTACAGATAACGATTATCCTTTTTATAATATTTATGGTGGGGCTCAGGATAATGGTTCCTGGTTTGGGCCATCACAAACACACCGAAGAAACCTGGTTAATGCCGACTGGACATATACCATTGGTGGCGATGGATATTTAGCAATACCCGACCCGGAAAATCCTGATATTTCTTACTGTGAGTCGCAATACTGTGGTTTACGAAGATATGACAGAACAACCGGCAACAGTGTTTATATTCAGCCACAACCAACTGAAGACGAAGAGTTCAGGTGGAACTGGAATACACCATATTTATTGAGTGAGTTTGACCATAAAACATTATATGTAGCTGGAAATTATGT
>JAWOBS010000313.1:0-8250 GCA_046484145.1 Bacteroidales bacterium | reverse complement strand
GTTTTCAAAACCCTTAGGGTCTGTAAACAAAAGCAACTTCCAAAACAACAAGAATTGACAGCCCACCTAGACCCTAAGGGTTTTCAAAACCCTTAGGGTCTGTAAACAAGCAAAAGCAACTTCCAAAACAACAAGAATTGACAGCCTCTCCAGACCCTAAGGGTTTTCAAAACCCTTAGGGTCTAAAGTCGCGGCAATACCACAAGAAATTTAATCCACCAACATCATTTGTATTTCATCTTTCTTTGCACAAAAATCAATCTTGCAGCCATAGTTGCCGTGAAAATGGCTGGTGTTTTCGTCGCTTTTCCCAAAAAACTCCATCTCTAGTTGGATTTCGTAATCTATTTCTTGAATCTGATAAATGATTAAGGAATCTAATGAAAAGCTGAGATAAATATTGCTGCTGTCTTTTTTGTCGAAAACCCGGAAAAGAGCTTTGGCTTCGTTGGGGGTATTATCTAAGGCATTTGGGAAAGCCTTATATTCTTCTTTATTAATGGTAATTGGAAGACTATCTGTCAAATAAACTGCTTTTCCTTCATCATTCCACTTTTGTTCAAAGCCTTCACCCGCAGGAAGAATAAGCTGTAAATCATAATCATAATTTTCTTCTGATTGATAATATCCAAGTTGCAATGAAGTAATAGAACCTGAGCTTTTAATGATTTCTTTTAAATCCAATTCAATTTTCCCGGGGATATTATTCTTCTCTTTATTATTGTCATTTCCAATTTTTTCAATGTTTATTATAGCTTTGTTTTTACATTCTTTTTCTTCTTTTTTCTCTATAGCATTAGTACAAGCTATTAATGATAGGGAAAGAAGGAATCCAATTATCAATTTCTGTGAGATACAATACATAGTTTCAGTTTTAAGTAAATTGTCAGATAAGCCGGGCAAATCGCCTATTTTATAAATCTAATCTTTGATGGTAATTTCATTATAAGCTGCTAATACGGGTAATCGCAAAGCTGCTTATATATTTATACAGGAAACAAAAATAAAAAATATTTGCTTTCTTGAATTAAACGCAAAGTAAAGGATTTTTTTAAAAGCTAAACAGCAAAAAAGAGTGTATTTGCAGAATTCACCTTTTTGTGTATAGTTATTCTACATTATGGGAAATATTTTCCACACTTATCTTTTTTGTCATTATTGGTTGAATTACTATTTATCCTGATAATAACCGCTTAGCCCTGTTTATTAGCTAGAGTCCGATAATTGGAACGTTTTTTTCACTAGGGTAGATGAGTTGAATAATTGAATAAGATTATTTTTTTGAAAGATATTTCAGTGTAGTATTTAATTGTTTAACTCTAATTTATTGTTTAACCCAAAAAAATTAGAAAAGTTATGAAAAATGGAGTAAATGTATTATTAGGATTTGCTGCCGGTGCTGTAGCCGGAGCCATAGCAGGTGTATTATTAGCGCCCGATAAAGGTTCAAAAACCCGTAAAGATATCTCTGAAAAAGTAAAATCTGTGTCTGATGGCATCAGTGAAACATTTAGCAAAAAAGTTGGTGAAATAAATGAAGGGGTTAATGAAGCGGTTGATAAAATGCATGCTAAAGCAGGTGAGGTAGAAGAAAAAGTGAAAGATAAAGATGCCCGCTTGTCAAAAAAACGCAAGTAAAAAGCAAAAAGAAAAGCATGTTTAACCATTTTAATTTAATACAATGAGCAAAGAATTATCACAAAATCTGGGTGAACTGAATGCTTCGGTAAAGAAATATGTTAAGGCAAAAATTGACCTTGCAAAGCTTTCTTTGCTGGAAAAGGCTACAAGGTTCACCTCCTACCTCTTCAATATGCTGGCTGTTATGTTGTTTGCCTTTTTAATTATCGGATTCGCTGCCACATCACTTGCAGTATGGTATGGGCGAACATACGACAATTATGTCACAGGACTGTTAATTGCAGGTGGTGGCATTATTCTGATCGCGATAATATTTTATTTGTTGCGTAAGAAAATTGTCGAAAACTCAGTTATGAAAAACTTTTCGGAAGTATTGTTTGACGACGAAAAAAATCAAAGTTAGCATGAAGACAATTAGGAATATGCGTGAATTGCAGCTGGTAAAGCAAAAGCTGGAGTACCAGGAAAAACTCTGCGAAAAAGAGATGGCTGCTTCAACAGCTGATATTGTTGACAATATGGCTGATAAGTTGAAAGATGTAGCTTTCGATCTGGGAACTCGTTTGATATTGCGGTTTTTTAAATTGGGTCGCAATCATGATAAGTGCGAGGAATAATTTATCATTAAGAAGTATTTCTTGCCTTACGAAAGTAAGCTGCATTTTATTGTAAACGTAATCTCGTGAAAATGAATTGGTTTTCACCTGCCTAGGCTTGCTTATCATTGATATTCTTGTAAAAAAGAATTTCAGATCTTTTTGTAAAAAATACATTATTGCATCATGGCCTCAAAAGATAAACTCAAGGAATATAAAGAGAAAAGAGATTTTAATAAAACTATCGAACCGGGAGGAGATGGTTCTAAAGACAAAAAGAGCATATTTGTTATACAAAAACACAAGGCCAGTAATTTGCATTACGATTTCAGGCTTGAAATTGACGGTGTAATGAAATCCTGGGCTGTTCCTAAAGGCCCTTCAACCGATAAGAGCGTTAAACGCCTGGCTATGCTTACTGAAGATCATCCTCTTGAATATGCAGATTTTGAAGGTGTAATCCCCGAAGGTGAATACGGAGCAGGCAGTGTAATAGTATGGGATGCCGGCAAATACAAAAACATAAGGAAAGATAAGGAAAATCTATCCATGAGTGAGTCTTTTAAAGATGGAAAAATCGAAGTATCTCTGGAAGGAAAAAAACTAAAGGGCGGTTATGTGCTTATAAATACCGGCAATGATGAAAAACGCTGGCTCCTGAAAAAAATGGATGATAAGGAAGCTGATGCGCGCAGAAATCCGCTCAACACCCAGCCCAAATCAATACTTTCGAAAAAAACGATAGAGGAGATGGAAGACGAAATGAAGAAAGATAATGACTGAGTCTTCCATGCTCATTGTCAACTATTTTTCCAAAAACTCCAACAGTAATTTCATAAATTCTTCATGATGTGTTTCCATTGGATTATGGCCGCAGCCGGGGATTGTTTCAATTTTCACATCCGGCATTTTCTCTAAAGCGGGTTTTATCCGCGACAATGGCACCCAACTGTCTTGTTCGCCCCAAATGCCATAAGCAGGCACATTTATTTCAGAAGCACTAAAAGCAAATATTTCCGGAGATTTTGTTTTTGACCTTATAATAGCCTGTGAAGTTCCGGGAATATTCAGTGCTTTATAATATTCTTCAACTTCTTCCTCTGAGGGCTCACTGCCATAAGCAGAAGCAAGAAATTCTTTTACTCTTTTTTTTGTTATAAAAAAATTGTCTCCTATTGAGGCTAATAAGTTTTCTATAAAACACAGCCGCAAAGGCCATGGTGCCTGCACTTCATTTTTTTCTACCTGCGAATATAATGCACCGGCAACAAATACCACGCTGACAATATTTTTGGGGTATTGTGTAACCATTGCCTGGGCTATTCCGCCGCCCATTGAGTGCCCTATAATATGCCAGCTTACTTCGGGATAAAGGCTGTCTTTAAAACTATTTATTGTTTTTGCAATAGCTGTTGTTGAAGTATTGATATCCAAATCTCTGTCGCTGTAGCCATAAGGCGGAAAGTCCACAGCTACTACGTTATACCCGATGCTATATAAGCTGTCTGTCGTATATCTCCAACTGTAGGTTGAACCACTAAAACCGTGAATCAGCAATACATGAGGATAGGCTGTCGGACTTTCCTGCAGCCACTCCCGGTAATGGAATTTTATCTCATCAATTTCTATGAATTTACTGTTTTGAAAAGGTTTTTCTTCCGGTAGCTGCGAGCTGCATGATATATTGGCATAGAGGAGAATAATAATAACGCTCTTTAGTGTCTTTACTGGGAATTTCATTATTATTTCTTTTATGTGTTTTTCATACAAATATATGTTTTTTGCAGATACAGCATATTTTAGTGTAAATATTTGCCATTTTCTAATCTTTTCTTTATTAAATTTTAAATAAATATTTAATCCTCTTGGCGTGGAATTTTCTTTAGGATGAGACAGAATGCTCTTTCATTGAATTATTTTTAATGAATCCGTTATCATTATGGAATTTGAAATGATTATTTTATAATTTTGTTGTGCATTTTATGAACATAAAGAATAACTTATTGTTAAATCTTTAGAATGGGCAAAAAGTGCTGGTTATAAGTAATTTAGAATAAATTTTTAATTAAGTATGAGTCTATTAACTTCAGATTTTGATTTCACAGAAGTTTTGAAAGTATTGTCTAAAGGCGGTACCATCTTATATCCCACTGATACTATATGGGGTTTGGGATGTGATGCTACAAACAAGCGTGCTGCTGAAAAAATATTTAAAATAAAAGGCAGGCAGGCCGGAAAATCTTTGATTATTCTTGTTGATGGAACTGAGATGCTTAAAGAATATGTGGAAGAGGTACCCGATGTTGCTTATGACCTTATTAAGAATATAAAAGAACCTCTTACGATAATTTACGAGAAGTCTAAAAATTTGCCCCGAAATATTGTTGCTTCCGATGGTTCTGTTGCCGTACGCATTCCTAAAGATGAGTTTTGTATTGAGCTAATTAAAAGATTTGGCAAGCCTGTTACTTCAACATCTGCAAATCTGAGCGGCACTCCAAATCCACTTTACTTCAGTAAAATTGATGAAAAAGTTAAAAATGCTGTTGATTATATAGTTCCGGTTAACCAGTTTGAATTAAAAAGCCCTAAAGCATCCACAATTATTAGAATAACAGATAAAAAAGAAATTAAGATTCTCCGGGAGTAAGAGCGGAGCTGTTTTACTGAAAAATCTCATTAGCAATTTTGAAAGAACATCTAAAACATCCGGTTTTCAATTTAATTTCCGAAACTACAAATAAGCTTGGCCTGGATGCATATGTTATTGGTGGTTGGGTTAGAGATGTTTTGCTGCAAAGAGAATCTAAAGATATTGATATTGTTGTAATAGGCAGTGGAATTACTTTAGCTGAAAGCTTAAGAAAGAAAATTCCCGGGAAGCAACAGCTTAAAGTTTTTAAGAATTTCGGAACAGCCATGCTCCGATGGGATGATTGGGAGATAGAATTTGTAGGTGCCAGGAAGGAATCATACCGTTACGACTCGCGAAAACCTATAGTTGAAGATGCCTGTCTTGATGAAGATATAAGCCGCAGAGATTTCACTATTAATACACTTGCAATAAGCCTGAATAAAGATAATTTCGGTGAGCTGATTGACAAGTATAATGGTGTAAAGGATATTGAAAAGAAGATTATCAGGACACCTCTTGATCCTGATGTCACATTCTCTGACGACCCATTGCGCATGATGCGCGCGGTAAGATTTGCCTCACAGCTTAATTTTAATATTGAAAAAAAGTCTTATGACGCAATTAGAAAAAATGCTGAAAGGATAAATATTGTTTCAATAGAAAGGGTTATGGATGAGTTTAATAAGATATTAGAGACACCCAAACCTTCTATTGGAATAGAAATACTTAGAGAAACAGGATTACTTGAGAATTTTTTCCCTGAGCTGAATGCTTTATGCGGGGTAGAGAATGTTGAAGGCAAAGCTCATAAGGATAATTTTTATCATACCTTGAAGGTTCTTGATAAATTGGCAAGAAAAAGCGATAATATTTGGTTGAGATGGGCTGCTTTATTGCATGATATAGCAAAGCCTGATACTAAGAAGTTTGACGAAGAAATTGGCTGGACATTCCACGGACATGAATTCCTTGGATATAAAATGGTGGAGAAAATTTTCAGGAGATTGAAGCTACCGCTAAACGAAAAGATGAAATATGTGCAGAAATTGGTGTTGCTTCATTTAAGGCCAATAGCATTGAACGAGGATAATGTGACCGACTCTGCCATAAGAAGATTGCTCTTTGAAGCCGGCGATGATATTGATGACCTTATGTTGCTCTGTGAAGCTGATATTACATCTGCTAACCGCGAGAAAGTAAAACAGTTTAAAAAAAATCTTAAGGTAGTAAGAGAAAAACTCAAAGAAATTGAAGAAAAGGACAGGATTAGAAATTGGCAACCGCCGGTTACAGGAGAAGATATCATGAAGGCTTTTGACATAAAACCTTGCCGCGAGGTTGGCATCATAAAAAATGTCATCAGGGAGGCTATTCTTGATGGCGATATCAAAAATAACAGGGAAGAAGCTTTGGATTTAATGTATAAGGAAGGTGAAAAATTGGGGCTGAGTGCTTCGAATAAATTATTATAATCATTACCTTTGTTTTAAAATAATATTGATATCTACATATGCACGTTTACAGATTTATAGTAAAGTTTGAAGATATGATTGATTTTAGCAGGGAGGTTGATGTCCTTGCAGATCAGACTTTTGGCGATATATACAAGCTGCTCTCTGAGAATTTAAAATTGGAGAAAAACCAATTGGCTTCCTTTTTTATTTGTGATCATAATTACAGAAAGAAAATCGAAATACCACTTGCCGAAGCATTTGATGATTTAAGGAAAAAGAAATCCCTGGATGAGGACGAAGAAGAAGAGTATGTTGAACCGGTTAAAATGCATGAAGCAGCCCTCAATGAGTTTATTGATGATCCCCATCAGAAAATGTTGATGGAGTACGATGCTGTAAACAGATGGTCTTTATATTTTGAAATGATTAAGATATATCCTTCTGATAAACAATCGGAATATCCAAAAATAGTAAAATCTGAGGGTGAAGCTCCCCGTGAATTACAAGCTGTTAAAATTCCAAAAGCCCCTGAAAGCGAAGAGAGTAAAGAGGAAGAAGAAAATAATGTAGAAGAAGATGGCGCCGATGAAAGAATTGATGATTCAGCATTTTATAATGAACAGGAAATTGACAAGATGAAAGCTGATGATGTCACAGCTGATGGAGGCTTTGAAATTGAAAAGGATGAAGGAGAGGAGTTCCCGGCAGGTGACTTCACTGATGAGCAGGATGAAAACTGATTCAAAAAAAACATTGGTTATTCTTACCGGCCCGACGGCTGTCGGCAAAACTGACCTTAGCATAGAAATTGCTAAGAATTTGAATACTCCTGTTATCTCTTTTGATGCCCGGCAATTCTATAAAGAACTCAAAATAGGTGTTGCTACTCCTTCCGATGAACAGCTTAGAGCCGTGAAACATTATTTTATAGGACATCTTTCCGTTGCAGATTATTATAATGTGTCAATGTTTGAAAAACAAGCCCTTAATGTAATGGATAAAATATTTGAGAGCTCGGATTATGCCATTGCTACTGGTGGCTCGGGGCTTTACATGGATGTTTTGTGCTATGGCATTGATGATCTGCCTGATGTTTCTGAAAGTATCAGGAAAGATGTACTGGATTTCTATGAAGAAAATGGCATTGAAGGCCTTAGGTTTAAGCTGAAAAATATTGACCCGGAGTACTATTATGAAGCAGATATTGCTAATCCCAAAAGGATGATGAGGGCGATAGAAACATACTTGTCAACAGGTTTGCGTTATTCTGAATTGCGAAAAAAGCAGCAAAAGCAAAGAGACTTCAAAATAAAAAAAGTAATTCTTAACCGGGAACGTACAGAATTGTTTTCAAGGATTAACCTAAGGGTCGATAAGATGATAGAGGAAGGGCTTGTCGAAGAAGCCCTGGATATGATTAAGTTCAGAAACTACAATGCTTTAAACACAGTTGGATATAAAGAAATATACAGTTGGATTGATAATACTTATTCACTTGCTGATGCAATTGAAAAAATAAAAACAAACTCAAGGCGTTATGCTAAAAGGCAAATAACCTGGTTTAAGAAATATAATGATGCAAAGTGGTTTCATCCTGATAATTATAATGAGATTATTAATTTTATAAAAGATTAGTAAATACTTGTTATATTAGTAAGCTGCAAAATATATGACAATGGACAAAAGAGTAGTAATAAGATTTATTTTTAGGATTTTCATTTTTAGCTTTATCACGTTTATTTTTCTAGGCAGATTATCAGCAACGGATAATCCAACATTTGACTTTAGCAGCGAGAGAAATTTGTATTACTCGAATAAGTTTAAGCATCTTTATGATGAAAGGAAACATGACTCCCTGGCTTTGCTTATGCGTATGTGGGAATCAGAAACCGGTATGCATGAAGCTTTATTCAGAGCACACTCA
>JAWOBS010000312.1:0-3329 GCA_046484145.1 Bacteroidales bacterium | reverse complement strand
TATAATTAGCTTGTTATTAACCACTATGTCAATTCGGTAACCAACTTCTTGCTTTATCTCTTTGTAAATAAAAGGCATTGAAACTTGTTGTCTAACATCAAACCCCAACGCTTTTAAATCATAAGCTAAAGCATTCTCATAAGCCGACTCTAACAATCCGGGACCAATACTTTTATGGATATCTATTGCTGCACCAATAACTTTATATGATATTTCATTTTCTGTCACTGTTTTTGCGAATTTTGCGTTTATTTAATTTTGCGGTTTTTGCGAGGAATAAAAATAAAATAAATATTTAGTACCTCAAAATAATATTTAGCCTTTTAAAAAGAAATGTTAAACTGATGTTTTTATTATATCCTGTTAATAATATGTATATGTTATGTAATTTTGCCCCAATAAATCAAAATATTATAAAATAATGTCTGAAAAAATCAAATTTGTTAAGATCTACAAAACTGATCTAATATTACGTTCCACATCATCTGATGAGCTTGAAGAGGAAAAAAGGCTTTTTGCTGAGCTTCATTATAATCAAAACGGAAATGTTATACTGGATATTAAGTATAACCCGGATGGATCCTATGAGCAAAAGCTTGAATATAAATATGATGACAAAAGTAATCTTATTGAAGAGATTATGTATGATGATGAGGATGTTGTTTTGGAACGAAAAACTTTTGAGTATGATAATAATAGATTGATAAAAGAGTTCAGACATTATATGGATGAGTCTTATGATACAGTTTCTTATCATTATGATGATTCCGGAAATTTAATTAAAAAAGTGAGGGTAGATTTTGATGGCGAACCTGAAGAAGTAGAAACCTTTGATTATAGCGATGATAAACTTGTTAAACAAGTTAGTGTTGATGAAGATGGTAATATTATAAGTGAAAAATCCCGGGAATATGAAGGTGATAATTTAATTGAAGAGAAAGAGTATGATGGGATGGAGGGGCGCAGTATAAGAAAAGAATTTGAATATGAAAATAATACAAGAATTGCTACATACCTGTATAATGAAGATGATATTTTGATTGAAAAATTTGTTTATAAAGAAAATGACAAGGGGCAGGTAACTCAAATAATTGAAGAGAATCTGGATGGTAAGCATATTATTGCCTTTGAACATGATGACAAGGGAAATGTTGTTTCTCAGTTGGAATTTGATAATAGCGGTAATGTTATAAGTGATGTTAAAAAAGAATATGATGAAGGCCTTATTAAAAAGACTGTTGTTTCATCCGAAAGGCCTGTTGTAGGAGGCACTTATGATTATACCCTGGATTATGAGTATGAGTTATATGACTAGTTTTTTAAAAAATCTCAAAACAGATAATAGATAATGGAGTTTGCTGCTTTTATGGATACTTTCTGGTGGACATGGATTGTATTGCCGCTGTTGATATTTATGTCCAGAATACTTGACCAGAGTATTGGCACTCTCAGACTTATATTTGTTGCTAAAGGCTACAGAAAATTGGCGCCGGCACTGGGTTTCTTTGAGGTTATAATTTGGTTGCTTGCAGTAGCACAAGTCATGAAGCATTTGGAAAATCCACTTAGCTATATTGCCTATGGGGGAGGTTTTGCTATGGGAAATTATATAGGGATATTAATAGAAGAAAAGCTATCACTGGGAAATGTTATCTTAAGAGTAATTCCCAAAAAAGATACCACAGCCTTAATTAACCACCTTCGGGAAGAAGGTTTTGGGGTAACTGCAGTAAAAGCAGAAGGGGTCAAAGGTGAAGTTGATATTGTTTTCACTATTATTAAAAGGAAAAGTGTTCAGTCAGCCATAAAAATTATTAATCATTATAATCCAAATGCGTTCTATACAATTGAAGAAATAAAAGCAGTAAAAGAAGGATATTTTGGAATTAAGAAAAAAGCCAGAAGTACGAATAAAATACTATTTCCTAAAAAGACAAAATAATTATGAGTAATGATTTAGAAAGAGAAGAATATAACCGTTACGAAAGAAGGCCGGAGCGAAATAACAACAGGGAGGTTATTCGGTTTTTGATCAAACTCCTGGTTTCGTCAATTGCTGTGATAATTACATCATATCTTTTACCCGGAGTGCAAATTCATGGCTTTTTAGATGCAGTTGTTGTGGCATTTGTGGTTGCTATTTTAAATGCTTTGCTAAAACCAATCCTTGTAATTTTAACTATCCCTGTTACCGTAATGAGCCTTGGATTATTTTTGCTTGTGATAAATGCATTTATTATTCAGATAGCAGCGCATTTTGTACCCGGCTTCACCGTATCGGGTTTTTGGTCAGCTTTATTTTTCAGTATTATTCTTTCTCTTATAACCTGGGTGCTTGAACTTCCCGGGAAATCAAGGCCGCCGGAAAAATAATTCGCGGGTTTCCAGTATGTTACAATCTTGTTTGCAGCTTGTGTAGTGCTGTGGCACGATAATTGAATTCTCATTTTTAGAAAGTTTTAGGTATAAATCTAAAGATGGAGGATGAAGTTATGAAACGAGCATTTTTACACAAAAGCAAAATCAAGCATGAAAAATATTTCATGCGGGTTTTATCGAAAGTCTTAGAGTTGAAAATATTATTTTCAGTTCTCGTTTTAAGTTTTGCAGCACTTACTGTAAAAGCATATAATCCTCATCATTCCAATCATTCAGAATTGAATATCCGCTTATCCGATGGTGGCGTTTTTAACATAAGCATTGATAATCGCTCATTTAACCACTATCAAACACATTATACTATTCCACAACTGCGTCCCGGAAGGCATTATATAAGAATTGTACGTTATGAGGAGTTTTATAATGGCCATACTTATACTTATCACAGGCCGAGGGTTGTTTTTTCAGCTTATATTAATGTGCCTGCACGTATGAGAATATTCAGTTATATAAACTACCGAAGCAGATATATTGTTGAATCTCAAACGCCACTACATCAAGGCCCCGGACATGGCGGCGGATATGGACCCGGTTACGGACACGATTATGGAGATCACTACTATAATGTAATGAGTCAGCAAGCATTTTCATATCTGAAAAGCACTATAGCAAATACCGGCTTTGACAGTTCAAAATTAGATATAGCTAAACAAGCTGTAAGAACAAATAGAGTTACCTCAATGCAGGTTTATGAGCTTATGCTGTTGCTAAGTTTTGAGAGTAAGAGGTTAGAACTGGCAAAATATGCTTATGCAAATACAGTTGACAAAGAATCATATTATGTTGTTACAAGGGCTTTTTCTTTTAGCAGTAGTATCAGGAAATTAAATGAATATATTGGTTATGCTCATTAAAAAATTGAATAGTTCTATTAAACCGCATCTGTTTTG
>JAWOBS010000311.1:0-2977 GCA_046484145.1 Bacteroidales bacterium | reverse complement strand
AGCTATTATGTTCTAATCTTTTTTCTTCAATCAATTTGTTCTTTAACTGCCACAAATCGAGGGAAAGATCTACATAATATTCTTAAGGATTACTTTTTCTTCCAGGCAAAAATTTTTTTCAGGGTTATCGGAAACTTTGATTTTAGGTATTCTTTCATTTTGCTCGATAACCTCTACCAGCTTATAGACACAGCCTAAAGAAGGTTGATCATAAGCAGTAATTACCCTGGCCTTTACAGCCCATATCTTGTAAAGTTTAATTTTCGGCTGTTTAAGCCTGAGGAAAGCCGAAAAAAAATGAATACAACCTCACTGTATGCGAAAGAGGTATATCCGACAAGGTTTATAAAAATGCTCAAATACAGGGAGATGTTTTTCTCCGTTTTACCACAGCGATAATCTTCTTGCTAATTCGAGCTTATGGTAATATAAATTAATCAAGCTCTAAAGATCAGAAACGTTATAAAGAAGCTTAACAAGAAAAAATAACTTTTCTATACTGTAAGAGAAGGGTGGTCTTGTAAATAATGGCAAGAGATGATGATCAAGTTAAGGCTCTCCTGGCGGCTTATGAAGAAGAGGCAGAGGCAACAGGGTGGTTCGGCCCAGAAGTTGTGTTTGGATTAGCCTATGCTTACGTGCAAAGCAGTGATTTAATGCTTGACATTGGTATCGGCACCGGGTTAGGTTCCGATCTGTTTCGAAAAGCAGGCCTTGAAGTTCACGGCATGGATAATTCACAACAAATGCTTGAAGCTTCTCTTAGTAAAGGGATAAATTCTTTAAAATTGCATGATTTAAGAATCTCTCCCTATCCCTATGAGCCAGCCAGTTTTGACCACGCAGTCTGTACAGGTGTTATGAATTTTTATCGTGAGTTATCAGTAGTTTTTAAAGAAACAGCTCGCTTATTGAAGGCAGGAGGACTTTTTGCTTTTGTAGTCGGTGATCGAACAGAAAATGAACCAGCTGCAATTGTTGTAGGCCCGGAACATACGCATACAGATGAACCAGTGACAATGTATCGGCATAGCCAGGAAGAGATTGGCCGTTGGCTGAAAAACCACAATTTTAGCTTGATAAGAAGCTTGCCTTTTACCATGTTTTTAGATCGGAAACAGGTTAGAAAAGTTGGGGCGAAAGCATACGTTGCACGAAAGTTATAAAGTTTACAACAGGGTGAAACAGAAACAATTTTCAAAGAGGATGTTGCTGCCTAAAATATCGTCTCAATATGTGACAAGGAGTAACGGTTTCGCATTTAACTTACTTTTAACATATATTTAACCTAAACACCCTTTACCGGATAATTAGTATCAAATATGATTTAGTAAGGGGTGTTTTAGTGAAATTAACTGACGAACAAATACTAAAAATTGAGTGTCTGCGTAAGCTAATAGATCAATGCCGCTTAGATAACCATAATGGCAGAATAATTAATAATGAGGTGAGTTGTGAAAAAACCAAAAGTACTATTTCTTTGTACGGGTAATTCAGCACGCAGTCAAATGGCAGAAGCTTTTCTACGGCACTACGGATTTGAACAATACGATGCTTATAGCGCTGGTATTGAACCGGTTGGCATTAATCCTTTTACTGAAAAGGTAATGGGCGAAGTTAATATCAGCATTGAAGGGCAATACTCTAAAAATCTGGCCGATTATCTAGGCCGGGAGCATTTTAGCTATCTGATTACAGTGTGCTCAAATGCAGAAGCTAGATGCCCTACTACTTTTCCAGGTATTAGTCAGCGTTTGAGCTGGCTATTTGAAGATCCTGCAGCGGTAAAAGGCACAGATGAAGATAAAATGGCCAAATTCCGACAGGTGCGCGATCAAATTGAAGAAAAGATTAAACTTTGGCTTAGTGAAGAGTAATTAAATATATTAACCCAATGGCAGAGGAGGAAATGTTGATTAGAGACCGCCAATTAATAGAAAAAAAAGCACAAAAAGTCAAACTGCTGCTGGTTAACTGTGAAGGTGTTTTAACCGATTCCAGCATATTCATCATGGAAAATGGCGAAGAGCTTCGCAGATTTTCGGTTAAAGACATTTTTGGCTTAACGATGCTCTCTGAACACACTGGTATTAATATTTTGCTAGTTAGTGAAGAAAGAAACACTTCCTTTACGAACTTTGCAGCAAAGTTTAAACTTGAAGATCGATTTTTAGGTTTTAAAAATAAAGAATTTATAGTTGATCAGATCAATAAAGATTATAAAATTGAGGCTGATCAGGTTGCTTATATCGGCTGTGAACTTGACGATTTAGCTCCAATGAATATTGCTGGATTTTCCATTTGTCCTCTTGATTCTGCTTACGAAATTATAAATTCAGCGGATTATGTTTGCAATTCCTGTGGTGGCAGCGGGGTTATCAGGGAAATTGCTGACATGATCATAATGGCAAAAACCACACTTGATCTAATTAGCAAACAGAGCTGAACTATATAGGCAATTGAAAAAGGCGAAAGACAAGGGGACATTTTCTCTTGTTCTTTCTATTTTTTCCGCTATGATAATCTGTAATCTCTAAGAAAAAAGCACATACTTTAAATAAAGCTAATTGGGAATTCCTACCTAGGGCTTGAGGATATTGTAGCAAATAAAATTGATTAAGGAAAAGGGAACGTTTCCTTTCGTTCCCCTGTCCTTGTTTCGCAATTAGATTTTATGGACGAAAACAAAAAGAATAGCAGCAACTCCGTTTCCATTCTACAAAGCCTACATTACAGCATTCTATGCAAGGTCGAAACGGTCTGCGTTCATTACCTTATTCCACGCCGTTACAAAATCATGAGCAAATTTATCCTTGGCGTCATCGCTTGCGTAGACTTCTGCTATAGCCCGAAGCTCAGAGTTGGACCCGAAGAGCAAATCAATACGGGTACCTGTCCATTTTAATTCGCCTGTTTTACGATCATAGCCTTCGAAGAGATCTTTGTCTTCATTGGTCGGTTTCCAAACCGTGCCCAT
>JAWOBS010000307.1:0-10736 GCA_046484145.1 Bacteroidales bacterium | reverse complement strand
AGAATACTTCTGAAGGCAAAACCTCTACAAAAATATCCTTTATTGCAGCGATTCTCTCCACTCGGTAATCGTCATTAAGGTCTTTCAGGCTTGTGTCGATCGAATGCTTTATATCCTCTGTATTTACCTTACTGTCAGTTCCAATATACCATTTGTGTGCAAACATTGAATCATGTTTAATGCCTGTTACGGAATATTCTCTGATTTCAATATTGAGTTTATCTTCTGCAGCCTTTATGGCCATATCCATATTCTCCTGGGAGAGATGCTCTCCGCAAAGGCTAAGGAAGTGTTTTGTACGTCCTACAATTACTATTTCATTTAATTCTTTCGAAGTGAATTTAATAACATCTCCTATTAAATATCTCCAGGCTCCTGCGCAACTACTCATTATTAAAGCATACTCAACATTTTCTTCAACTTCTTCAATACTTAATGTTTTCGCATTAGTATTTAAATTACCGTTATTGTCGAAATTTTCATTTACGAATGGGATGAATTCATAAAAAATACCGTTATTCAGTATCATTTGCATGCTACTGGTATTAGGCCTGGTTTGAAAAGCAATAAAGCCTTCAGATGCCAGGTATGTTTCAATATATGTCATTGGCTTTCCCATTAGTTTTTCAAATCCTTTCGCATAAGGCTTAAATGAAACTCCACCATGAACAAATATTGACAGGTTTGGCCAAATTTCGTGTATGTTGTTCAGTTTATAATGGTCAATAATTTTTTCCAGTAGTATTTGCCACCAGGCCGGAACGCCTAAGATAACGCCAATATCCCAGTGTTTTGCTTTTTTCACAATCTCATTTAGCTTGGTAGGCCAGTCTCTTTCCTTGGATATTCTTTTTCCCGGTTTGTAAATATGCTGAAACCAGAACGGGATGGTTTTTGTTGTTATTCCCGAAAGGTCGCCTTCATAGTAAGTACCGTTATAATTCAAATGAGTGCTGCCACCCAGAGCGAGAAATCCTTTTTCATAAAATTCTGCGGGGAAATCATATCTTGCTAAAGAAAAGACCTGTTTTGCACTGATATTCTTGATTGCTTTTAGCATATCATTGGTTACAGGTATGTGCTTACTGGAAGATTCGCTTGTACCTGAACTGAGTGCAAAATATTTTACTTTTCCCGGCCATGCCACCCATGTCTCGCCGTTTAATGAACGATACCACCATTTTTTAAAAATGCTATTGTAATCAAACAATGGAACATTCTTTTTGAAATCTTCAATAAGATTTTTGCTTTTTAGGATCTTGTTAAACTCATATTCTTCTCCTAAAGCTGTGTTTGCAGCAGTTCTGAGAAGTTTTCTCAATACTGTTTCCTGGGTTTTTCCCGGGTTTTTGACTTTAAAAAACGAAGGAAGCTTGCTCCTGAGTTTTATTGCATTTTTAATTATTGAACCTAAAACCGGCATCTTAGTATGTTTTTATTATTATTAATTGTTTTAAAACCAAAAATTAATCCTCATACCATTTTTTAACTTCTTCAAGCGATGGAGGAGTTATATCCAGTTTTAGTTTTTTTCTCCATCCACAAATGTCATTAAAAACTTTTGTTGCTTTTGTTTCCCTGATAGCATTCAAATTAGTATATCCTGCTTTAGTCAAAACCTGCACCCATTCTTCAGGTATACCGGCTTTTGCAAATTCACCATCACTAACCTCTGATGCTGAGCTTTTCTCCGGGCGCATTTGCGGGAAGAAAAGTACATCTTGAATTGAATTACTATTTGTCATTATCATTGATAAGCGGTCAATACCTATTCCCAAACCTGCTGTTGGCGGCATGCCAAATTCAATAGCTTTAAGAAAGTCTTCATCCAATACCATGGCTTCAGGGTCGCCACGTTTCCCAAGTTCTATTTGCTCTTCAAATCGCCTGCGCTGATCAATAGGATCGTTTAACTCTGAGAATGAATTACACAGTTCTTTACCATTACAAATTAATTCAAATCGTTCAACCAAACCCGGCTTACTACGATGCTTTTTTGCAAGAGGAGACATCTCAATTGGATAATCCGTGATAAAAGTAGGCTGAATAAGAAGGGGTTCGCATTTTTCGCCAAATATTTCATCAATAATTTTTCCCCTGCCCATGCTTTCATCAGTTTCAACATCTATGCTGCTTGCAGTTTTTCTTAATTCGGCTTCATCCATTTCAGAAATATTTATACCTGTAAAGTGCTCAATTGCTTCATACATAGTATATCTTTTCCATGGCCTTTTAAAATCGATCTCCTTATTACCAACCATAATCTTTGTAGAATCATGCAGGTCAATTGTTATTTTTTCAAACATTTCCTCTACAAAGTTCATCATCCACTCATAATCCTTGTATGCAACGTAGAGTTCCATTTGGGTAAACTCAGGGTTGTGAAATCTACTCATTCCCTCATTGCGAAAATCTTTGGCAAACTCAAAGACACCATCATAACCACCAACAATTAATCTTTTCAGGTATAACTCATTGGCTATTCTAAGGTATAATGTTGTATCAAGTTTATTGTGATGAGTTTTAAATGGCTTCGCTGCAGCACCACCATAAATTGGCTGCAAAACAGGCGTTTCTACTTCCAGATAGTCTTTAGAGAGCAAAAAGTTACGCATGGATTGAATCATCTTTGCTCGTTGAAAAAATACTTTTTTAATATCAGGGTTAACCATAAGGTCAACATATCTTTGGCGATATCTTTGCTCAGGATCTGAAAAAGCATCATAGGTTATACCGTCTTTTTGCTTTACAATTGGCAAAGGACGAATAGATTTTGATAATATTTTTAATTCTTTGATATGAATAGTTGTTTCACCCATTTTTGTTGTGAAAACATGTCCTTTCACACCAATAATATCACCGATATCAATAAGTTTTTTAAAAACGGTATTATATAATGTTTTGTCTTCTCCGGGACAAATCTCATCCCTGTTAACATAAATCTGGATTCTTCCTTTTGAGTCCTGAATTTCGGCAAAAGAAGCACTGCCCATAATTCTGCGGCTCATAATTCGGCCGGCAATACTTACATCCTGGTACAATTCATTGTTTTTAGGAAAATTCTTATGTATTTCTTCGGAATTAACATTTATGGGGAATTCTTCAGATGGAAATGGATTTATTCCTAAGTCAAGCAAACTTTGAAGTGCCTGGCGCCTTATTTGTTCCTGTTCACTAATTATTTGATTCATTCTAAAATTATGTTTTTCTAAGTTGAAAAAATTCGTGCAAAGATACAAAAACATTAGATATCTTCCTTAGAAACCAAGCTTTTTACATATTCATCTAACTGAAAAAACCAATCTTCCCCATATTTTCTTACTAAAGGTTCCTTTAAGAACCTGTAAAGCTTAACATTACTTTTCTTTCCTTTTTTCACTCCGCACTTGCAAATTTGCCACTTGTGATAATTTACACCCTCATAATTAGAATATTCAGCAATTCTTATTGGGTATAAATGACATGAAATTGGTTTTTGAAAACTAATCACATTATCTTCAAAGGCTTTTTCTATAGCACATTTAGCAATTTTATTCTCATCAAAATACACATAAGCACATTCTTTATTATCAACCAAAGGTGTTGTTAGCTCTTGATTTTCATCTGTGCAAAATTTACCACTATTTTCAACCTCTTTAATGCCTTCTTCTCTCATGTATGGCTTAACTTTATCAAAGATATCTTCAAGTATCACAGATTCTTCGCGTGTGAGCGGAGCTCCAAGATCACCTTCTATACAGCAGGCTCCTTTACATTTTTTAATATCACAAATGAAGAATTCTGTGAAAATTTCCTCAGAAATTAATGTGTTGCCAATTATTATCATGCGGCAAAATTATAACAATGAAAGTAAGTTTTGATAATTACATTAATAAAAATGCTTATAATTATTATTTTTAAAGAATAAAAATACGTATAAGCTGAATAATAATGTTGTTATTAACTGTATGTAAATTGGAGTGCTTACTAAAGTGTCAGCAGGAAGAAATAAAATAATACTGAGATATTTCATGCCGTAATAAACCGCCTTGCTTAATAAAATACTTGTAAACAAAGCTATCGAGGGTTGAATATATTTAATAAGTGAATAAAACAATATTACATTTATAATTAACTCAGCAGCAATTAATCCTGTTTTTATTATCATAGGATGGCCCGAAATCAGGTAAGAGAAAAAAGGTAGCGTTATTGCTAAAAATATTGCATTATGCCTGTTAGTGTGTACCATTGCAAGAATTACCATGATTCGCATTGGCTCAATCAAATATAACGGAAAGCTCATTAGATGAGTAAGTGCCGGAACAAAGTATATAAAAGCAATTGCAGCAGCATCAATTAATATGGATGCTATATTTTTTTTTAAAATTTGAGGAAAGCTAATCCTTATCGAACTATTCATGGCTGATTTTTTTTGATATTTATAATCTTTTTAAATAGTTAATTAATGAATAATTAGTAGCTTCAAAAATAAGAAAATTTACTGGAATAATTTATATTTGTAATATATGTAAATGGATATATATGAGGTTTTTTTTGAATTTTTCATAAAATTATTCTGTGATAAGAAGTTTTAAGGCACATTCATTATTTAATATTTTGAAAGATTTTTTCTATTACATGGCTTTTGGTTATTTAATGTGCATTTTTATCAGGATTTCATATAATAATGAATTATTAAATTCTTAATGAAATGAAAAGAAGAGATTTTATAAAAAGGAGTTTGTTATTTAGTGCAGCTGCTGCATTATATATGTCAACAATTGGTAAAATAACATCAGCTTTTGGCAACAGATCTTCAAAATCTGCCGGTAATTATGACTTGGTGGCTGTTAAGGGAGGAGAGCCTGTTGAAATGTTTAAGAAAGGTATAGCTGAAATGGGAGGGATGGCAAAGTTCGTTAAAGCAGGGCAAACAGTTGTAATAAAACCAAATATTGGATGGGATGTTTCCCCCGAGAGAGCTGCTAATACAAACCCTGATCTTATTGGAGCAATAGTTAAAGAATGCATCGATGTTGGCGCTAAAAGAGTGTATGTTTTTGACAATACCTGCGATCAATGGCAGCGTTGTTATGCTAACAGCGGTATTGAAAAGGCTGTGAATGATGCCGGAGGACAAATTGTTCCCGGTAATAGCGAGAGATATTATAAGGAAATCTCTATACCTGGTGCAAAAAGTTTAAAGACTACAAAAGTTCATGAGCAATACTTAAATGCTGATGTGTTTATTAATGTCCCTGTGCTTAAACATCATGCTTCTACTAATTTAACTATCTCAATGAAGAACTTAATGGGAGTTGTTTGGGATCGCCGCTATTGGCATAGGAATAATTTGCATCAATGTATTGCTGATTTTTGTCTTTATTGCAAGCCAGACCTTAATATTGTTGATGCATATTTCGTGATGACTAAAAATGGGCCCAGGGGCACGTCAACTGCTGATTTATCTGTTAAGAAAAGTCTTATGATTTCATCCGATATAGTTGCTGTGGACGCAGCCAGTGCTATGGTTTTTGGATCACAGCCTGATGATATAAAACATATTAAAATAGCAGAAGAAATGGGAATTGGCACTGCCAATTTGAGTAAGTTAAATATTCAAAGAGTTTACTTGTAAGATTATGATAAAACTTAAAAACCTGAAAAATATTCGCAGATTTGTTTCTTTGATAGTGATTATTTCTTTTTTTGCTCTGTTTATTAACTTTAGCAGCTTTTTTAAAAATATTGGCGATCTTTTTATAAACCTGCAAATATTTCCTGCATTATTAAGTCTGACTGTGAGCTTCTTTAGTGTCGCCTTGATTGGCCTTGTAATCGTTATCCTTCTTAGTTTTTTCTTTGGCAGAGTTTACTGCTCTTCTATATGCCCCCTGGGCATACTGCAGGATTTGATTGCATTTGTTTCAATTAAGTTTAAATCCCGAAAGAAAAAGAATTATAAATATTCAAGCAGCAGAAAAAGAATACTTAAATATTCAGTGCTTGCATTAACATTATTGTTTTGGATTTTTGGAAGTTTGTTTTTGATTAATATCCTGGACCCATATTCAAATTTCGGGAAAATAAGTACAACCTTTATTCAGCCTGCATATATTTATCTTAATAATCTACTGGTTGTTGTGCTTGAGAATTTTAATATTTATACTCTTGCACCTTTGGAGGAAAAGACTTTACCTGTTTATGTTGTAATTGTTTCTTTAATAATTCTTTTAATTATAGCATTTTTATCAGCCTGGAGAGGCCGTTTGTTTTGCAATACAATTTGTCCTGCCGGAGCACTGTTAAGTATTATTAGCGAGAATTCATTATATAAAATCAGAATAAAGCAGGATGAGTGCACGCTTTGCGGGAGGTGTGAAAGAGTGTGCAAGGCAGAATGTATAGATAGTAAAAGCAGTTATATTGATCATGGCAGGTGTGTCAGTTGTTTTAATTGTTTTAATTCTTGCACTGAGAATGGTTTTTATTATGAATTTGATAATCCTTTCAGGAGGGGAAAAAATAATTTAGTAAAAAAAGCAAATGACTCCCAGGTAGACCTTCAAAAACGCTCTTTTTTATTAACTGCAGGTGTTAGTTTGTTAAGTTTACCGGTTCTTAAAAACAGGATTGCCAGAGGTTCCGTTGCCGGCAGCCCGGGAATGGTTCCCACAGGTACTTCAATGCCTGTTACCCCTCCGGGTTCGCAAAGCCTTGAGCATTTTACTAACAGATGTGTTGCTTGTTATTTGTGTGTTAGCAAGTGCCCCAAAAATGTTATCGTACCTTCTTTCTTTGATTATGGACTGCAAGGTTTTATGCAGCCCAAACTGGATTTTAATAAAAGCTTTTGTAACTATGATTGTGTAGAATGTACAGAAGTATGTCCTACCGGTGCCATTTTGCCACAATCTCAGGAAGAAAAACAAACTATACAATTGGGTGTAGCCAAATTTATGGTTGAAAGCTGCATAGTGATGATAGATAAGACTGATTGTGGAGCCTGTTCCGAGCATTGTCCGACAAAGGCAGTGAACATGGTTCCTTTTGAAGGCTTGTGGTTACCCGAGGTAGATCCTGAAATATGCATTGGTTGCGGAGCATGTGAATATGCTTGTCCAACATCTCCGTATAAAGCTATTTATGTTGAAAGCAATATTGTACACAAAAAAGCCAAATCTGTATCAAGTGATGATGGGCCGGTTGAAGCAGAAGAGGATGAGTTTCCATTTTAGTTCTTTTTGCTGTGTTTTATTATTTTTAAATCATTGCTAATATATTGACATTCACATTATATAGATTAAATATTACCTTTGTAAACATGATTTATCTATATTTTTTATAACTTTATCATCCTGTTTTGAGTTTAATATATAAGAACAAATTTTAAAATATTCTATTATGGCTAAGAAATTATCAACATTACTTTTAATATCCTTATTAGTATTTATAACTGAACAAACATTTGCTCAGTATGTAGTGAAGCCTGCAGCTATTGATTATAGCGAAAAAGATAATGAAAAGCCTTCAGTTAAGCAGGGTAAAGAGTATGATGTAATATGGTCGGAAACATTTAATGGTGAGTTACCTGCCGGCTGGGAAAATATAAATGTAAATGGCTTTTGCTCTTTTCAGCATACCTATGAAGGCCCACAAGGCCCATACTCCACCGGCATACCGGCAATAAATTCTACAACAGCTGCAAATGGTTTTATGATATTAGATGCTGATTATTGCAATGAACAAAGCGGTGAGCCTGAATATGAAGTAGTTGATGCATACATTCAAAGTCCTGCAATAGACTTGTCAGCACATAGTAGTGTGGGTTTGAGATTTGAGCATTTTTATCGTTACTGCTGTGATCCCGAACTTATAGAACAGAAAGTTTTAGTAAGCAACAATGGCGAAAACTGGGTTGAGTTTGATGTAACTCATGATCTCGCACCCAATAATCTTAGTGAGAATCCCCAAGTTACAATTTTGAATATTTCTGCAGTGGCAGGTGAGAGCGAAACTGTTTGGTTGCGATTTCAGAAGAAAGGCGCAATACAATATTTCTGGATGATTGATGATGTTAGCATAATTTCCCTGACGGAGAATGATCTTGAACTTACAGAGATAAGACACGATGGGTATACAATTATCCCCGGTGGTATAAATACTGAAATCAATTTTAGTGGTAATGTTAAGAATATTGGTGCTACTCCTCAGCATGATGTCGAACTTAGTGTTAATGTGAATAGTTATTTGTATTCAGAAAGCAGCGAAACAATACCTTCATTAAATCCATCCTCAGAAGTATTATTAAGCCCTGCAATACCATTTGATATTCCGGGAAAGGGAATATATGAGATTGATTTTGCTGTGAGCCAGCTAGAAACAGATGAGTTTCCTGAGAATAATATAAAAGAAGCTTTAATTAATGTTTCAGATTCTGTATATGCACGTGATAAAGGAATATACTCTGCCAGCGAATTAGTTTGGCCCGCACAACTTGAAATATCAAGCACAGGGAATATTTTTAATGTTCAGACAAATGCAATTGCCACTTCTATGTCTGTGGCATTACACGAAAACACAGAAGTAGGGCAATCAATATCTGCTGTCGTTTATGAGGTCCCACTAGAAGGAGCCTTTGTTGAGATAGGAAGATCTGATCCTGTAATTATTGAAGCAGAAAATATTAACAGTGAAAATGGCGAGGCTATTTGGTTAAATGTTGTTTTGGATAATATAGACTTATTAGCCGGCAATAATTATCTCGCTGCCATTGAATATAATAGTAATAATGTTGCAATTGCTGCTGATAATTTGGTATGGCAACCGGTAGGAGCAGCATATTCAATGGTTGCAGATGAGTGGTTGTTAGAAACTGCAAATCCTATGATCAGGCTAAACTTTGGGCAGAATATTGCAGATTGTAATATTATTGCTCATTTTGATGTAGTGGATGACTTTTGCAACATGGGTAACGGTAGTATTACCGCTTATCCTGTTAGCGGCACACCGCCTTATACTTTTGAATGGGATACCGACCCAATTAGTGAAGAAGCTGAAATTACTAACCTTTCAGCAGGTATATATACAGTGATTATTACTGATGATGAATCATGCTCTGACGAGTTTGTAATTGAAATTGAGAATAAAGAAATGGAATATGAAGTTGAGGTTATTCCTGCAGCTTGTACCAGTAACACAGGTATTGCTATTGTAACTCCTTTAAGTGGGCAGGCGCCTTTTTCATATAGCTGGGATCATGATGCTGAGCTTTTAGATTCTATTGCTACAGGCATGGAACCGGGCTTATATTCAATGACAATCACAGATGCTAATGGTTGTGATATGATTGTAGAACTTGAAGTTACAAGTATAGAAGAATTAACACTTGATAAAGAAATAGTGCAGCCAACATGTTTGGATAATAATGGCAGCATAGAAATTATTCCTTTAACAGGTGAGGGGCCGTATGCGTATGAATGGAGTAATAATGCAGAATTTACTGAAAGTTTACAGGAAAATCTTGCCGCAGGTTTATATACCGTTACTGTGACAGATGTAAATGATTGTGTTGGTACTATTGAGGTTGACCTTACAGCCGATGATATAGAGATTATCGTATTGGGAGATGTTATTCATGCTACATGTGAGCAGCCTAATGGCGCAGTTCATCTCAATGTTACAAACGGCGATGCACCATATGAATATTTATGGAGCAATGAGTCAACAGAAGAAGATTTAACCGGCGTTTATCCCGGAACATACTCAGTTGTGGTTACAGATGCTCACGGATGTACAGGTGATGCAAGTTTTGAGATAGATAATTCCGGAGAAGCACCTGAAGTTACTATTGATGTTACAAATGCAAGTGCTTGCGGAGAAGAGGATGGAACTATTGAGGTTACACCCGTTGATCCTGAAGCAGATTATTCCTACCTATGGGGTGGCGGAGAAACAGGCCCTATACTGACAGGCTTGGGTTCCGGCATATATTATCTTACTGTTACTGATAATAGCGGCGGATGTTATGCTGATTTTGAAGTATTTGTTAATGATGATGGTTTGCCGGATATGACAATAGTCCAAAATGATGTTAGCTGTTATGGTTATGATGATGGTTCTATTAGTATAGATATTCCGGGAGGTGGCTTTGATTTTATGTGGAGTACAGGTAGTGAGGAAAACTACATTGACAATCTTGAACCCGGAGATTATGATGTTGTTATTTCAAATGTGGATTGCTTTGCTCACCTTGAGTTTACTATTGTTGAACCTGATTTATTGGAAGTTGAAAGCATTAGCGTTGTGGATCCCAATTGTTATAATTATGAAGATGGAGAAATTGAAGTAATAGCTGTTGGAGGAACATCTCCTTATCAATATTTATGGAATGATCAAATACCGGGCAGTCATCTTGAAAACCTAACAGCCGGAGATTATCATGTTGTTGTTACTGATATTAATAATTGTGAAGCAGAAAGGAGTTATGTTTTAAGTAATCCGGAAGAAATTGTTATTATTGCGCAAGTTGTTAATCCTGATCCGGGAGAAAATAATGGTTCAATTGAAGTTACAGTGTTCGGAGCTGTGGGTGAGGTTACATATGATTGGGACACAGAAGAGCATACAGGTTCTTATATTACAGGTTTAGGGCCTGGTACTTACACCGTTACTGTTACAGATGAAAACGGATGTGTCGCTGAAGAAAGCTTCGAATTGTTCCTTACTTCAATTTATAATCCCGATTTTGCTGAAAA
>JAWOBS010000294.1:0-14527 GCA_046484145.1 Bacteroidales bacterium | reverse complement strand
ACTACCGAATGGTGTACTACTCTATCTAAGATGGCTGAGGCCATGGTGGTATCAGAAAAGATTTCCTCCCAGCGGTCAAAGGAGAGATTAGTGGTAATGATAGTAGATTTCCTACCCGCCCTGAGCGAGAGATGGCTAAACAACTGCACACTTTGCCTGTGTCCCATCAACAGCATATCAATAGAATAAGAAGTAATAGCCATTGCCACATAACCATAAACTATGGTTTCTATGCTTTGAAATACAAAATAAGAAGATGATATGATTACAACATCAAAAAGCAAGATAATCCTTCCGGGAGTTATATTCCTGTATTTATTTATCACCATAGCGATAATATCTGTACCCCCTGTGCTTCCGCCCTGGGTAAATACTATCCCTATGCTCACTCCCGCCAGTATACCTCCAATTATTGCAGACATAAAACGATCGGAAACAACCGGTTCAGTGATATAATGGTTTAGTAATGTAAAGAAAAAAGCCAGGACTACAACTGCATAAATTGTTTTAAGGCCAAACTTCAAACCAAGTTTCCTAACACCAAATATCAACAATACACCGTTAATAATCAGAAATGTTGCACCCACAGGAAAACCACTCCAATAAAAAACCAGTGCAGAGATACCGGTAACTCCGCCACCAACAATCTCCGAAGGAATTAAAAAGGCAGACCATGCTATAGCATTGATAAACAATCCTAATGTAATTATGGTATAAGTTTTAAGAGTGTGCAATACCGGATATTTAAATCTTGGTACTTTTTTAAATCTCTTTTTTATCATATGGTTAATTTTGCTTTTTCTGATTTAAGTGCAAAAATAATCAAAAAAGCTACATATTTTAACAATTGAATTCGACTTAATATTTTATTAACTTTGTACATCAAAAACAAACAAATAGTTTTTTCGTTTTACAAGATATAAATGTTACAAATTGTTGTTTGAAAACATTTTAGCTAATAAGAAATAACTGTTAATTATGAAAACAATTATAGCTGTTTTAAGCTGCATTATTTTTTGCACCAACATTAATGTTTTTGGTGATGAGCCACTAATTAATCCTGAAAACTTAAAAGAAGAAAACAAGATTTCTTTTATTCCTGAGTTTGGGCTTCAACTGGGGAGTTCTTTCAGCCAGTTTTCCGGCTATGGTTCTTTGTTCACCCAGTCTATTACTCCAACACTAAGCTGGAGTCCTCAAAAAAACCTGAGAATAAACGCCGGGGCTATAGTTACAAACTTTAATGCCGGTTCGTCAACAGGCTTTAACACTATGGCTTTTGAGTCAAACTCTTTTGGGAACAGTGCATTTTCAAACAATCTAACAAGTTCATTATTTTTTGTTTCAGGATCATATGATATTAATTCACGCTTAACAATTTCAGGGGCAGGCTATTATGATCAAAACAAAGCCTCGATGATGTTTTATAATCAAAATCAGAATTTTGGAAATAATGATGTAAAAGGCATGATGCTTGGTTTTGATTATAAGGTGAGTGATAGTTTTCGTTTTGGAGCAGAGATAAACATCAATTCCGGTTATAATAACTTCATGATGTCACCGTATGGATCACCATATATGTCACCTTTTAACCAGGGCTTTCACAATCAATCTTTGTTTAGAAGGCATAATGATTGGTAAAAATTATTAATTATGGAAAAATATAAGATATATGCAGGGGGTGAATTTATAGAAACACCCCTTTCTTTATTAGTTACATCATCATATGATAACAAAGCATTTGCAGAAACATACAAAGCAGACAAAGATATTCTGGAGCATTGTATTGACAAGGCTGAAGAAGCTTTCAAGGAATTAAAAAACCTTGCCGCATATGAAAAGAGCAAGATACTGGCAGATATAGCAAATGAACTATCTGCACAGGAAGAGCTTTTCGCATCTATTATAGCAAGGGAAGCTTCAAAGCCCTGGAAATATGCCCTTGCAGAAGTACGCAGGGCGGTACAAACATTTACGGTAGCATCGGAAGAGGCTAAGCGCTTACCAATGGAGTATATGCGACTGGATTGGTCTGCAGGAGGAAAAGGCAGGGACGGCATAGTTAAGTACTTTCCTGTTGGGCCTATTGCAGGCATCAGCCCATTTAACTTTCCATTAAACCTCGCTGTTCATAAGATAGCCCCGGCAATAGCAGCAGGCTGCCCGATTATTTTAAAGCCGGCCTCATCAACACCACTTACCACACTAACTTTAGCAAAAATCATTGACAAAACCGACCTGCCGAAAGGTGCTGTGTCAATTTTGCCGATGGACAGAGAAACAGGCAATTTGCTTGTAACCAGCGAGAGGCTCAAACTTCTTACTTTTACCGGATCCAGTGAGGTAGGCTGGAAAATGAAAGCACAAGCCGGAAAAAAGAAAGTGGCACTTGAGCTTGGAGGAAATGCCGGAACTATTGTTGCTGAAACTGCAGATATTGAGCATGCCGCTAAGAGATGTGTAGTTGGTGGATTTGCATACCAGGGCCAGGTGTGCATACATGCACAACGTATTTTTGTCAACAGTGCTGTTTTTGATGAGTTTTGTGATATATTTATCCCTTTGGTAAAGGAACTTAAGTTTGGCAACCCCCTTTCAAAAGATACAGATATTACCTCCATGATAGATGAAGAAAATGCAAAAAGAGTTGAAAGCTGGGTAAAGGAAGCTTTAACAGAAGGAGCAGAATTACTTTGCGGAGGCAAGAGAGAAGGCAATTATTATTATCCAACAGTTATAACAAAAACCAATCCCGGCATGAAAGTTTCTTGCATGGAAGTATTTGGGCCTATAGTTACTCTAGAAGCATATGATAATTTTGAAGATGTAGTTGAAAAAGTCAATAATACTGATTATGGATTACAGGCAGGAATTTTCACAAACAAGATTAATGAGTTGGATTATGCTTACAATAATATTGAAGTAGGAGGATTAATTCACAATGATGTTCCTATATTCAGGACGGACCACATGCCATATGGCGGTGTAAAAGATAGCGGAATAGGAAGAGAAGGCGTTAAATATTCCATTCACGAGATGATGGAACCAAAGATACTGGTAAAATACAGCCATTAACAGCTCTTATCCCTCTTTTTTCTAAAAAAATTAATTAATAATTCACTGCATTCTTCCGCCCTGACACCCTTCACCACCTGGGTTCTGGGATGAAAAGCCTTTATGTCATACTTAGAATAACCCCGTTTGGGATCTTCAGCAGCATATACAACTTTAGATATTTGTGCCCATTGCAAAGCTCCGGCACACATAAGGCAAGGCTCAAGCGTAACGTATAATGTGCAATCAAGAAGATATTTCCCTCCAAGGAAATCGGAAGCAGAAGTGATAGCCTGCATTTCAGCATGGGCAGTAACATCTTTCAGGCTCTCTGTAAGATTATGAGACCTTGCTATTATTTGGTTATTGCAAACTATAACTGCACCTACAGGAACCTCGTCAATTTCCATAGCCTTTTTTGCTTCTTTAATTGCTTCTCCCATGTAATGATCGTCTGAAAACACTGAAAATTCCATATAAAATATTTGGTAGTAAAGTCAATACTAAAACTAATTAATTTGATTAAAGCTCTTTCAAATAAGCGCTTACCTTCTCCATAAGCCAGTGAGGGGTAGATGTAGCACCCGTAATTCCAACGATATCATTTGGTTCAAACCAGCCCGGGTCAATTTCCTCAGGCCGGCTAATAAAATACGCTTTTTTATTAACTGTATTGCACACATCAAATAAAACCCTGGCATTAGAAGATTTTTTACCTCCAACAAAGATTACTTTTGAATATTTTGAACAAAATTCTTTTAGTAAAGGATGCCTGTTTGAAACCCTCCTGCATATAGTATCTTTAACGATAAGCTTTTTACCGGCATTCTTTAAATATTCAACAATTTCATAAAATGCATCTATAGACCTTGTTGTTTGGCTGTATATTGTAATATTCTGAGGTAGCTTTTCAATGTCAATATCATCAATACTTTCTATAATCAAAGCATTATTATCAATTTGTCCGTTCAATGCAATAATCTCAGGATGAGCAGGTTTGCCGAAAATTACGATAAATTCATTATTCTGATAAGAAGCTTTGACTTTTTGTTGAAGCTTCTTAATAATTGGGCAAGAGGCATCAATAATGGTATTGTTTTTATCATTCGCTATTCTATAGCTTCTCGGGTGCTCGCCATGGGCACGAAACAAAATAGTTTTATTTGACAATTTTGCCAGGTCATCATGATTAATTGTTTTCATTCCTCTTTTAGAAAGGCGGTTCACCTCCTCATCATTATGCACAATCTCGCCCAGGCAATAAAGCTCAACACCTTTATTTATAGCCTGTTCGGCTTTATTAATTGCCTCAACAACACCAAAGCAAAAACCTGAATTGGAATCTATAACTGTTTGAAGGTTTAACTGGCCCATTTCAATATTATTCTAAAGAATACAAAATTATACTTTTATTAAGTATGAAAAATTATTTTCACCTGCATATTTTTCAATATGCACATATGGAAATCATATTTGTAATCGTTTTAAGTGTGATAAAAATTGTTTTAAAACTATTAACAATTCTATTTACATCATTGTTGTAAATTTGCATTATAAATTAAAAACTATGTACAGAAAATTATTATTAATAAGCTTGCTATTTATTTTTAGCAGCCTGCAAGGACAAAACAAAGAGTTTAAGGTATACCAGGATTTAATATACGAGTCATTTATATCAAACCAGGTGTCAATATGGGAAGGCACCCTGGGTATAATGGAAGCTTCTTATAAAGAAAACCCCGGCCCGGATAAATTATATGATATTGTTTTAGCACAGTATGGCATTGTTGGTTATTACTTAGGGTTTGACAATGATAAAAGAGGCCGCTTTCACATAGAAAAATCAAAGCCTTATCTTGAAGAGTTATTAAAAACGGTCGGCTATGAGGCACAAGCATACGCATTTCAAAGTGCTTTTTATGGATATGAAATAGCATTAAGCCCTCTAAAAGGTGCGATGTTAGGCCCCAGGAGCAACAGGGCGGCTGATAAAGCTGTTGAATATGATTCTGATTATGTGCGGGTATGGATTGAAAAAGGGAATATTAGTTTTTATACTCCATCAATACTGGGAGGCTCAAAATCTGAAGCTGTAAAATATTATTCAAAGGCAATAGATATTTTTGAGAAGAATGGTATTGCAAATAATCACAAGTGGCTATATCTTAACACATTAATCTCATTGGCAAAATCTTATGAGTACATTGATGATGTGGACTCGGCTTTAAAAATAATGGATAAAGTCCTTGAATATGAGCCGGATTTTAAATGGGCAAAAGAAGATTATTTGCCAGGTTTGAAATCACAGGATGATTAATTATTTCTAACTAATAAATTTTTGAACTTCCTCAGCAGCTAACTCAACTGCATCCTCTAAATCATCATTAACAATAATCAGATCAAATTGAGGGGCAAACTTCATTTCATACTCGGCCTTATCCAGTCGCTTCTCTAAAGCCTCCTGAGTTTCAGTAGCCCTGTTTAGAAGGCGGTTCTTTAATTCATCAATAGATGGAGGTTTAACAAAAACGGAAAGGGCATTTTCTTTATACTGTCTTTTTATATTAAGCCCTCCTATGACATCAACATCAAAGATAACATGATTTCCTTTTTGCCAAATTCTTTCAACTTCTGATTTAAGAGTACCGTAATAATTGTCTTCATATACTTCTTCCCATTCGAGGAACTCACCTGCATCGATTTTTTCTCTGAATTGTTCAGCACTTATAAAGTAATAATCTTTCCCATCTACTTCATGGGGCCTTTTTGCCCTGGAGCATGCCGAAACAGAAAACTCAAGATTAGGCACTCTTTTCAATACTTCTTTAACGATACTTGTTTTCCCGGATCCTGATGGTGCTGAAAAAATTATCAATTTGCCTTTCATAATTAAAGTACATTCATTAACTGTTCTTTTATTTTCTCCAGTTCATCTTTCATCTGGATAACAATTTTCTGCAGTTCTGCATGTTGTGCTTTACTTCCGAGGGTATTCACTTCCCTTCCTATCTCCTGAGATATAAAACCAAGTTTTTTACCTGCATTATCCTCCTTTTTCATTGTTTCAATGAAATACTGCAAATGCTTTTCAAGCCTTACTTTCTCTTCATTAATATCAAGCTTTTCAAGATAATAAATCAACTCCTGCTCTAGCCTGTTCTCATCAACCTGCCCTTTCTCAATAATATTATTTAATGATTTCGTGATTTTTTCCCTTATAATTTCAATTCTTTCAGACTCAAAAGGGCCAATCTTATTTAACAATGCACTAATGTTCTCAATATTATCAATTAATCCGGCGCCCAGATGCCCGCCCTCAGATGAACGAAACTCATTAAGCTGCATAAGTGCTTCTCCGAGTGACTGCTCAAAAACTAACCAATCTTCCTTGCTTATTTCTGTAGTCTGCGAAACAAGTACATCAGGTAGTTTCAATATTGTTGCGATTATATTATCACCTAATGTATAATCTAATTCAACGGAAATGTTTTTTATATTTTTATAATATTCCTTAAACAACTCCTTGTTAATGGTAAAATTTGTTGCATTTCCCAGGGTTTCTATGCTAACTATCAGTTCTACCTTGCCTCTAACAATTCTATCAGATAAAATATTTCTTATTTGGGTTTCTTTACTCCTGATTATTTGAGGAAGCTTAACATATAAGTCAAATGACTTACTGTTTAATGTTTTTATTTCAATAATAAAATTGCTGTTATTTAGCCGGCAAGTACTTTTGCCGTAACCGGTCATTGATTTGATCATTTCTGCTGCTTTTTTTGCAAATATAGTTTAATTGCTTTTAACTGCTTGTCTTGGGATACAAAATTAGTTTTTTTAGCCAACATGCAATAATACGTGCAAATTCCCATAGTTTTCAAATCATGCTGTCAGATTTAAACTTACAATAACATACAAAATGAAAATATTTTTTCTCAGTGACGCAGCGTTTTGATAATTATTCTCGTCTTCTTTATTGTAATGCAAAAAACCTGGGGCAAAAGTTCCTTGCTTATTTTTCTTGTATTAATACCCGGCTGAAAGTTCTTTATTTATCCCGCTTTTTGCCCCGGTTTTTTCTTTTATTAATTACAAAATATGAAAAAGACATTTTTAATTACATTATTTATAGCAATATACCTGGTTTTTTTATTTAGTTTTTTAGAAATATCCGCATATAATATTGCACTTGGAATACTTTCAATAATAACATTGTTTACAGTGTCATTAATATTTGGCAAAGTATTTATAAAAAGTTCTATTCCTTCATTAAGAAAGTTTTCTCCTTTTTTTTACAGTCTTTCAATAATTGTTGGAATTGTTTTCGTTTCAGGGTTTACAATAATGGCCGCTCAAAACTTTATTAGTCTTAAAAGGGCTGAAAAGTTAGTAAACAACATTAACCAATATAAACAGGAAAGCGGCCATTTCCCTGCAACGCTTGAAGATCTCACACCCACATACTATACAAAAATACCAAAAACTCCTGTTGGTTTTTCCGGAAATGATTTTATATATTTCTCTGATTCTGATTATAAGAATAAACAACCAATTGTTAAAATTGATTCTTCAGTAGCAGATTACAAACTAGCTTATAAATCTGTTTTTGGAATTGAATATAAATATTTAAGCCAATTCCAAAGTTGGGAATCATCAGATGAATATGAGATAGATAAAATCAAGCATATTGATATCAGGGAGCCTATTACAGGATTCTTTGTTACATCCGGCTTTTCTAAAGACCATAATAAAAAATAAACAGGGGAAAATTAAATGAAAGCTTTATTTAACAATATAATAATTGTTGGAATCATTATCTCTTTCTCTTTTGCATTCCTTGCATGTGACAAAGATGAAGACTTATCTCCACTGCCGGAACAGATTAAGTTTTCCCTATCTGAAAAGTTTCACAAAGATTCTTCACAAGTAATTCTAAAAGCTCAAAGCATTGAGGAATATTCTTGTTTAAATTTTGAAATTATATTTTCCAGAAATTACAATGGAGGAACAAATGTTATAAAGTTCAAAGGAATAACAAATCATGGTTATTGTGCCGCTGCAATAGGGCCGGCAAAGTCAAATATCTACATTTGTAATGGATTGGAAAACGGAATATATAATTATGAATTTATTTCGGATGATGACCACGACTTTTTTGAATTTACAGTAGCTGAAGACTTTGTTAAATTAAATCACCTGGGATCGGCCTCCGGAAGAATTATATATGAGCATGAAAAAATGTTCCGATTAGAAAAAAATACAATATGGGGTTATACCTCAGCTGCTGAGAGTGGCTATAAATCTCATGAAGATTTTATTGCCGACCTTGAAAAACTTAACATAGAGTTTTTGGACTTACAGGATGGTTATTATGGGTTTTTCGCTGTTGAAGATGGCGAAATAAGCTTTTTTGATGATGAAGCTACAAGGATAGATAATTCTATCCCTTTTATTTTTACATATGAAAGTTCTTTGAGTGAAATATGCGAAATTGTTAGTTTGCATAGTGATAAGCTTGACATTTTTATCAGGAGTACTGAAGGCGAATTTTGTGATGAAGAGTAATTTGAATCAAAATGATTTGAATAATTCTCAGTGTTTATAACCGGCTTTTCATAGAATTTTGTTATATTTGTAGTTAGCAAAATTGTTGTCTTAACGAAGCTGGTGAAAAATTTAAAGCAAATTCTGAAGGGTTGCCTTAAAAACAACAGGGCGGATCAATATCAACTCTATTCACATTTTTCTTCAAAAATGTATGGAGTTTGTCTTCGTTATGCTCAAAGTTATGATGAAGCCCAGGATCTTCTACAGGAAGGTTTTATTAAAGTTTTTGAGAATCTGAAATCACTTAAAAATGAAAAAGATTTAGAGGGATGGATAAGAAGGATAATGGTCAACACTGCCATTGAAAAATACAGAGTTCGCATAAAAGATTTAACATTATATAAAGATGAATTAGGTTTTAGCTTAATGCAAAACAATAATTTAGGAATTGAAAAATTGAAATTAAATGATTTGTTTGAGCTAATCCATTCGTTACCGGTACAATACAGGTTAATATTTAACCTCTATGTAATAGAAGGTTACAGTCATAAAGAAATTGCTAAAGAATTAAATATTACAGAATCAACATCAAGGTCTAATTTAACAAGGGCCAGAACAATATTACAAAAAGCAATTACAGAAGAGCAAAAGCTTGTTCAAAATGTAATTTAGGAAAACAGGAAAATGAACTACAGACAAAACGATATTGACAACTTATTCAAGGATGGATTCCGGGATTTCAACCCTGAGCCTCCGGATCATGTATGGGAGTCTGTATTTAATCAACTGGAGGAAAACCTTCCTGTAAAAAGACAAGCTTCATGGTTAAGAATAGCTGCAGCGATTGCGGCTCTCATCGTGCCAAGTATTTTCATGCTATGGTTTTATCCGCATACTTCTTATAATTTAGCTGATAAATCATTTGATTATTCTACGATAAAAAATATATTTGAAAACATTAGGCCTCAAACAAATACAAATATCAACATAGGTTCAGTAATCCCTGACAAAACTTATGAAGTTGCAGAAGAAACCCAGATAACTGAACATGAGATTAAAGGACAAACAACAACCGATTTTGCAGAACAAACTGATGCTATAGATAGAATCAGCACAGAAAAGTATTTGTATTTAAACAACACAAATAAGTCCTTGGCTCAACTGGCAACTTCTGAGAAGCCCATATATATTAATGAGCTTAAGAATCCCGGCCTAATGGAATCAACAAATTCTCTTAGCCTTATCACAGAAGAGAAAAACAACAACTATACTTCATCCTTAAGTGCTTCGGTTTCGCCAAGCTACTCAAGCAATTATTTCCCCGACAAGCCGGCAAATTCTACCGGGATACCATTTGAAAGCCTGGAAGATAATATCAAGACATATGGTTTTGGGCTTAAGTACTCATTAAAAGGAAAAGGCAGATTTAGCATAGAAGCCGGTTTAAATTATTTTAGCATTGGACAAATAGTAAATAATATTTTAGCATTCGGTGTTAAAGAAGAAGTATTTAATAAAGGTTTGGACTCAGAACCTTTACCGGCGCAGTCAGCAATAACATCACTTGGAGATGTGAGTTTTAATAACAGCTCATTTTATTTTGCAGATATGATATCATACAGGATAAATACTGAAAAAGGTTCTCAATTTAGTGAACCCCAGCTTTTAGACCAATATGATGATAAAATATCTCAATACTTAAGATACATTGATGTTCCTGTTATTGCATCCTATGACCTCATGAATTACAGAAATGCTGATATTTCTGTCAGGTTGGGTGTGTCGAGCTCTTTTCTTATAGGGAACAATGTATATGTTGGCGAAAGTGATTTTGGGCCTGTAATTGGAGAAACAAGTGGCATTAATAGATTTGCTGTAGCAGGTATCGGCGGGGTATCATTTGGCGTGCCGGTTACATCTAAGTTAAAATTACATTTAGAACCCACAGCACGCATGTTCTTCACACCGGTAGCAGAAAATGCTTATTCCGGAAAAATCTATCCTGTTAATTTCTATTTGAGTACGGGATTATCTTACAGTTTATAAAAACAATATTATTTCTATTCTTTTAATTTACCCACAGGCATAAGGTATAAAACTCTTTTATCATTTTCCAGGTTTAATATTTCCTCAACTTCATCATCGCGATAAGCACCAATAACAACAGTTCCCAAGTCCAAAGCAGCTGCTTGCAGATGAACATTTTGTGCCGCATGGCCAATTTCATTATGAGTATATCTTATTCCCCTATCACCGTAACGGGAAGTAATTCTGTCAAATATTGCTGCAAATATCAAAACGATGCCACCTTCGGTTATCATAGACTGACTAAGGCAGGCTTTCATAATATCAGCAGACATATCATCATCTGATATCATTTTAATGCTGTTATCTTGCGGAGAGTAGTGATACAAACCTTTCTTCAAGCCATCGACATTATTAACCATAGCATACATTTCAAGGGGAAAAGTTGCCCCTGCAGAAGGTGCCGTCCGGAATCCTCTGTCATTCGTAATGCCCTGGGCTGCCCACAGCAATTGAGAGACTTCAAAAATGCTTAAAGGTTCATCTTTATATGACCGCACTGAACGTCTTAATGTCAAAGCTTTTTCCAGTGTCATATTTCCCACAGTATCAGGTTCCGGCAAATTTATTTCCACGCCCGGATGTTGGTCTTCGATTTTGACTTCCATATTAAAATCATTTTCATTAACAACATGTTCAGTTTCAGAACTTATACCTGTAAAAAACAACTTAAAAACAAAAGCAACTAATGCAATGAATGCAAAAGTTAAAACAATATAGATATAATTTTTCATCTTTGTTTTTTTATAAAATTAATAAAATTAATTTGATTTTTAGCTATAATGTAATTCCACAATCAAAAAAAACATTAATATTTCTCTCCAATTTATTAAAAAATTTACCTTTGCGTTGAAATTCCTAAAATTAAAACATACACAACTTATATTTGATTTTCAATACATTACAGTTTTATGCGTAAAATAACTAAACACCCGATAATTTCGATTCCCAAGACAGATGAAACCGAATTTGTATTCAAAGGTAAAAAAGTTAAAGGTCAGAAGGGTTTTACCATTGCTGCTGCTTTACATCAAGCCGGGCATCCTATTCACAGCCATAGCCTGGCCAAACGTAGCCGAAGTCTTGAGTGTGGTATTGGAAAATGTGGCGCCTGTGAAATGCTTGTAGACGGCGAAATAAAGAGAATTTGTATTACAAATGTTGACGGTGTTAAGGAAGTATCAGAGCTTCCTCATGACTATGTGGCTAAGCCAACAAATTTCAAAAAAGAAGAAGCAACAAAAGTATATAAAACTGATGTGGTCATAATTGGAGCAGGCCCTGCCGGCCTGGCAACCAGGGAAATTTTAAACGACCATGAGGTAAGTAATATCGTGGTTGACAGCAACCCTGAGATTGGCGGACAATTTAACATGCAAACTCACCAGTTTTTCTTTTTTGAACATGAGAAAAAATATGGTGGAATGCGAGGTTTTGAAATTGCAAAAACCCTTGCGGGCGACAATCACGATGGAATTATGCTAAATTGCACTGTGTGGGATGTTTTTGAAGGTAACAGGGTCGCAGTTAAAAATTTTAAAACCCAGGAGATATTCTATATAGACTGCAATCACTTTGTTGTTGCATCAGGTGCTGTTCCGTTTTTGCCAACATTTCACAATGATGACTTACCCGGCGTATATACTGCTGCCGTAGTTCAAAAGATGATGAACACGGAGCTTACTCTTTTAGGAAAAAATATATTAACTGTTGGTGCAGGAAACATAGGTTATCTTACAAGCTATCAGCTTACCCAGGCAGGTGCAAATGTTAAAGCAATTATCGAAGCAATGCCGGGTGAAGGAGGCTTTCCTGTGCAGGCAAACAGAGTGAGAAGATTAGGAATACCGGTAATGCTTTCAACAATGATAATTGAAGCATTGCCAAATGAAGCCGGAGATGGAATTCGTGGGGCAGTGCTTGCAAAAGCAGAGAATTTCAAGCCGGTTCCCGGTAGTGAGTTTGTTATTGAGAATATTGACGCTATTAATATCTGCACAGGCTTAATTCCTGATGATGCTCTCTTAATAAAAGGCCGCGAAATGTTTGGCAGAAAGTGCTATGGAGCAGGAGATGCTGTGAGAATAGGAGAAGGAACAAGTGCTGTATTAAGAGGAAAACAAGTTGCTTATGAAATTCTTGAAAATCAGGGAAAAAAATATGATTATAACGAGTATTTATCAATATCAAAAGAATACATTGACTCTCAACAACATCCTATAAAAGTTATCGATGAACCTGCTCTGCCTTCTGAAGAAAGGATGAATAAACCTTTCGTTCAAATTGACTGCCTCTATGGATTTGCATGTAATCCATGCGCTTTTGCCTGTAAATACGGTGCAATTACAAAAACTTCTACAAGCACTGTTCCCGAAATTGATTTTGATAAATGTGTTGGATGTATGGACTGTGTTTATCAATGTCCCGGATTAGCAATATTTGGATATAATTTAAAAACCTCAACATTTTTCCTTCCAATAGAATTTGACATGGAAGAAGGAAAAGAAGTTTTCCTTGTTGATAATAATGCAAACAAGCTTGGAGAAGGAGTGATTCATAAAATATTGCGCAAACCAAACCTCACGCATATTGCCAGGGTAAAAGCTCAAGAAATGAGCAAAGAAGATATGCTGAAAGTGAGGGGATTTATTATAAAAGAAGAGTACCCGGAAAATCCCAAAACCACTCCACATAAAGAAAAGGTAACATCTGAAATTTTTATGTGCCATTGCGATGATGTGAGTCTTGAAGAGGTTATGGAAGTAATTGGAGACCGAAAATTCGTGTCTGTTGAAGAGATAAAGCATACAACGCATTTGGGGATGGGCCCATGCAGGGGTAAAAGATGCATACAAAGACTACGTTTAAATTTACGACCGAAAGGTATTGAATTAATTGGCAGCTCTACCCCAAGGGCACCACTATCTAACCAGGTTACAATAGGAGAACTTTACCCTTCAGAGAAAAAAGAAAAAGTTTTAACCAACACCTTAAACAAAAAGAACAAAGTTATTGAGGTGAAATCCTTTATTGCCGGTGGTGGCATTGCAGGTAGCTCATTATTCCGATTTTTAGCAGAGGAAGATTATAAACCCGTAATGATAAATGCAGGCTTTGGATCATCATGGAGAAATATAGCAGGTGGAAGACCGGTTTTTAGTTTACCTGAGCTAACTGATATTGCCAGGCACAATTTAGAATTATTTGAAGAGCTACAGTCACACGGGAATATTGATTTCAGGCAAATAAACTATATTACTTTTGCCCATGACCAATTAATGTATAAAACCCTCGAAGAATCAATGGCATGGCAAAAAGCTACAATGCTGAGCCCTGATAAATTCAAAGACGAAATTTCCCCTTATTTCAACTCTTCAAACAACAAGTATATTGCTGCTCTAAAAACCAGTGAGTGTTGGCAGGCAACTCCGGGAAAAGTCATTGAGGTACTAAGGCAGCTTGGCGAAAACAAGGGTGGTATTGTACTGGAAGACTGCCAGTTAATTGATGTTAAGAAGGAAGGCGATATTTATAAAGCCCTTGTAAAAGACCACAATGGTGAATATATTGAATATCATACGCCTGTTTTTATTAATGCACTGGGAAGTGAAGGAGATAAATTTGCTCAAATGCTGGGAATTGAAACAGGTTTGTTCCCTGTTAAACACCAGGCATTTATAACCAGGAGATTACCAATGCTGGGAAACAGGTATGTTGGATGATATATCCGTCCAGGTATCACCAAAATCTGTTGATTTCCATACGTATACCTGGAAGTCAACAGATTTTGGTGATACCTGGAGGGATATATCATCCAACATACCTGTTGGACCGGTCAATG
>JAWOBS010000113.1:0-5271 GCA_046484145.1 Bacteroidales bacterium | reverse complement strand
GGCGAGGCAGAGTCGTGGCGATCGTCCTTTCGATAGTCCCTTTCGATTTCTGCCGATGGCCCCGGGGTCGGATCAGTAGTCAGTCTCGAGGTAGACGCCGGCACAGTCGAAGGCGACGGCCGCCGCGGTGGCGCCGTTGTTCATGAAGAGCCGCGGCGCGAGGAACTGGTTCGCCGCCGGGAGGTCTGCCGTGGCTCTTTTTCGCAATAAAACGATAGATATAATTTCGAATAAACGGAGGTACAATTACAAAAACATATAAGAGATTAACAGGAAAGCGCAATAAACGGGCTATTCTCAAAACAGCTGTAGATTCAAAAAAAAAGCTTCCGTTTTCAAGGAAAACTATACTCTTGAAATTATTCTTAAGATTATATTTGTCAAACATTTGGGAAGCAGTCTCTGATTGCAGCGATGAAAATTTAAACCGCTTTTTATGATCATGCTTATTTATAAACAAAACTGAAGAATGGCATAAGTTACATACACCATCAAAAAACACTATATAATTACCCATATTTTGTTTTGTCTTCATATTAATAAAACATGATAGTTATAATAGTGTTCAAATATTTTAATATAGTTCAAAGACCGACTGTATTGTCATAAAAGTATTCCACGCCAAAACCACAAAGCAAAAAAACACGCTAAAGCCGCAAAGGCTGAGTAAAGAGGCTTAATAATGCAATTCTATCTTCGCGCTCTAAGCATTTTAAACTTTTGCGGGCTTCGCGTGGAAATATTTATAAAAGCCATGCAAATGAAATGGTATCAATTGATGCAGATATGTTATGAAGAATCAAATTCAAGAAAAGCAATGAACTATCTTTTTTGTATATTTAACATTTCAAACTTTACCCAAGGCATCTATTATATAAGAATTATATACAAATCTGCTGTTATAAGCGAAAAAATTATGAAGTTATGAGAAAATTTGTTTTTTTATTGGCCAATATATTGTTTCTATTCTTTTTTGCCTGCGATAAAGAAGAGAACGATGTACAGCCTATTGAGGTAGAATATGGCGAGGTTTCTGATATTGACGGGAATATCTACAAAACAATAATTATTGGCAGTCAGGAATGGCTTGCAGAAAACCTTAAAACAACAAAATATAATGATGGCACTCCAATATCACACAAACCAAATAATGATGATTGGAATAATAGTTCAATAGGTGCTTATGCATGGTATAATAATGACATTAGCAATAAAGATGAATATGGTGCACTATATAATTGGTATGCAGTAGATACGGAAAAGCTGTGCCCTATAGGTTGGCGGGTGCCAAGCCATGAAGACTGGCAAATATTGGAAGGTATGGTTGACAGTAAATTTGGAGTAGGTGACAATGAATGGTCTGACAGGGACTGCCGGGGGCATGATGTAGGTAAAAAACTCAAAACAACGAATGGTTGGCATAATAATGAAAACGGAACTGATGCTATAAGCTTTGCAGCAAAGCCAGGAGGATATCGCTATGTAGATGGTTCATTCTTCTTTGAAGGAAAATACACACAGTGGTGGAACAGAGATACACGTGTAGTAGCTAATACAACCATATCATCAACTCACAATAATCGTATCATTGTGTACAATAAGGATTGTATTATTACTCATAGTGGCTTTCCTTTGTATGGGCACTACATGAGATGTGTCACGGAGGTTGAGAAATAAACTTGCGAATTTATATTACACAAACTTAGACTTGAATGAAATCTTTGTCACCAAAATAATCTTAAATATATTAAAATGAAAAAACACATACTTCTTTTTACCGCATTTGTATTCTTTTGCAGTTGTTTTAACAACTTGTCATCTCAATCATACAGAATTAACATGGGTTTAAACTCATCAAATATGCTAATTAAAAATTCACAAAAATCTTTTAGTGATAATATAAATTTTAATGCAGGCTTAAGAACCGAATTTCCATTACTTAACGATTATTTATCATTTGAGGCGGGCTTTTTGATTTCAACAAAAGGCTATAAAACAAAGTATAAAGAATCAATAGATATTAATTTATATGTTGACAGAACAAACAAAACAGATCTTTATTATTTGGATATGCCTCTGACATTAAAACTTAGCTACAATTATGAAAATATAAAAATATTTGGCAAAGCCGGGCCATACATGAGCCTGGGGTTGTTTAAAAAAAACAAATTAACCGTAGAAGACTACTTTTTATCTGAAACCCACACTAACTGGCTAGGTTGGGATGCTGATGCTGATTATAATCTAAAAAGATTTGATTTTGGACTGTCAACAGGTATAGGCATAGAAATCAATCCAATAATACTTGAGTTGTCTTATAATATAGGTTTAGCAAATATTTCTGCATCTGCAAGCAATGAAATCTATAATAGAAATTTTGCTGTTTCTGTGGGGTATAAACTAAACGGCGAACCTTCACAAAGTAATGAGCATTTCATTTCCTTTAGCCCTAAAGTTGGACAAGCAAATGGACTGAATTATGCCTGCTTCGGAAACTCAATAAATTATCATAATAATAGCTTATTGGTTTCTGCCGATTATTTTTACTTTTTAGAATTCATGTTGGGAGGAAACGATTCATTTCACTTGCTTGGCATTAGCACCGGAAAACGGTTTATCAAAAATAGGTTATTATTTGATGTTCAATTAGGTTCAGGTCTAGTTTTGTTTAAATATAATACTATTGAGCAATCTAACACAGCTCCTACGATAATCACAACAAACACAGATTCAACTATAGCCTTAAACATAAAATCGGCACTTAAGTATTTCCCAAATGAAAAGTTTGCAATAGGCATTGATGCTTTGCTTAGTTTTAACAAATTAGAAAACTTATATGCATTACCGCTTTTTAGTATTGAATACGGAATAATGAGGTAGTGCCTCTTCGTTGTTTTTATTCCTCGCAAAAACCGCAAAGTAAAAAACACGCTAAAGCCGAAAAGGCTGAGTAGAAAGGTTTAATAATGCAATTCTATCTTCGCGCTCTTAGCATTTTAAAACTTTAGCGGGCTTAGCGTGGAAATTTTTCTAATGCGGCCTTCGCGTGGAACTCTCTCTAATAAACACTTTGCAATTGTTTAAATACTTTAGGATGTTTTAAAAACAACTTCACTTTTTCATAATATTTTTTTAAGCAAATTGCGACAACACAGCTTAAAGATTAACTTTGCAAAAAAAACAGAAAATTGTCACGAAATAGCAAAAAAAAATATTACAACTCAATTTTTGAGAATATCGAGATCAGCGATTTTGCTGCCGAGGGTAAGGCATTATGCAGAATTGACAATATGGTTGTATTCGTAAGGCAAGGCGCTCCCGGTGATATTGCAGACCTGCAAATAGTTAAGGTCAAACGCAGGTTTATGGAAGCGGAAATTGTGAAATTCCATAAAAAATCAGAACTACGTGTAGATTCATTTTGTGAGCACTTTGGAACTTGCGGCGGGTGTAAATGGCAACATTTAAAGTATGATAAACAACTGGAATTCAAGCAAAAACAAGTTACAGACAATATAGAACGTATTGGTGAAATTCCTAACGGCAGTTTTGAATTGCTCCCTATTGCAGCTTCTGAAAAAACTACATTTTACCGAAATAAAATGGAGTATACTTTCACAAATCGCCGCTGGCTTAATTCATCAGAAATAGACAGCGATGAAGAAATTAGCAACAAGGACGGACTTGGTTTTCATGTACCGGGTTTTTTTGATAAAGTAATGGACATTGAAAAGTGCCATCTGCAGCCGGAACCATCAAATCATATAAGGCTTTGGACTAAAAAATATGCCATAGAGAAAGGTCTGGATTTTTATGATATAAGAAACCACTGCGGCTGGTTAAAAAACTTAATAATAAGGAATAACATTGCCGGGGAATTTATGGTAAACCTGGTTGTATCAGAGGAAAACGAAAAACAACTTTTCCCATTGCTGGACGAGATGTCAAAGGAATTTAAAGAAATTAAATCTGTTTTTTATACCATAAATGCCAAAAAGAACTCCAGCATGTCTGACCTTGAGGCTGTTTATTACAAGGGAGATCATTTCATTGAAGAAAAGATGGAAGATTTATCTTTTAAAATTGGCCCAAATTCATTTTACCAAACTAATTCAGAGCAGGCATATAAGCTTTATAGCATTGCCAGGGAATTTGCAGGATTAAGCGGAAATGAAATTGTATATGATTTATACACAGGCACTGGCACAATAGCCTGCTTTGTAGCTTCTATGGCAAAAAAAGTTGTAGGTATTGAATATGTTGAAGAGGCAATCAGGTATGCAAAAGAAAATACTAAAACCAATAATATTAGCAATGCTGCATTTTATTGTGGAGACCTGGCGGCAACACTGACTGATGATTTTATAAAAGCTAACGGCAAGCCCGATGTCATAATTACAGATCCTCCGAGGGCAGGAATGCATCCAAAAGTAATTGAGCAAATTTGTTCCTGCCAACCGGAAAAAGTAGTTTATGTCAGTTGTAATCCGGCTACACAAGCCAGGGATATTAAACTTATGGAAGAAACATATGAGTTAACAAAATCACAGGCAGTAGATATGTTTCCCCACACACAACATGTTGAGAATGTTTGTTTGCTAAGTTTAAGAAAGAATAAGAATTAACAATTTATTAATAAAAATTTTGTAATTTGTGGCTCTAATTTATAAGCCAAAATTCTAACTTATTCATTTTGAAACAGTTTTATTCGATATTAATATTTTTTGCCATTGGTTTTGTTCTGCATAGTTCTACTGCTATTGCAGAAACTGACGATCAAAAAAAGAATAATGTTATAGAAGAAAGGAAGATTAACCTGGCATTCAATTATTTCTCATATATTTCATACAGCCCCACAAAACCAACATTCCCCTTTGAAAAAGGATATCCTTCTTTTAATACTAATACTGTCGGCATAAGTTTTAATTATTTTTTAAAAATAAAAAAAATAAAACACTACCTGGGAATTAATGCAATACTGCCTTCGAAAATAACTTCGGATAACGGATTAGGAACAAACTACCTTTTGAAGACCTCAGAAAGCAAATACAACAGGGGAGAATTTAATTATTACTTATATGATGAGCTATATAAAATCAACTCCTTGCATTTTTTATACGGCTTTTCTGCATCAGTCTTTTATGAAAACAGGAAATTATTTTTTAATTCCGAAGATATAATACAACAACAAGATTTAAATTTAGGAATTGGTCCTACTCTTGGTATTGAATGGGATATTAACAATTCCCTCATTTTTAAAGCTGAGGGGCA
>JAWOBS010000085.1:0-3652 GCA_046484145.1 Bacteroidales bacterium | reverse complement strand
TTTGATTTACAGGTTCCTTATAACCTCTGTAGGATATTAGGAAAAAACCAAATGCCGCCAGAATAGCAATAAAAAACAGAGCAGAGCGGGTGTAGTAGTAGTGACTAATAGATGGCAAAAAATCACCATAAAAAATAACAACCAAAATGGGTAAAAGAAATCCCAATATGCCAATTAATTTTCTGATCCTGCAATAGGAGTTTAAAATATCAGTATTGTCGCTCATAATAATAAATTAGATTAGGTTTGTTTAACGGATAACCGAAGATAATAAATTATTGGGAAGGGGGCAATACAGGGTGGGATTTAACAGTGATACAGGTAAGCAAGTAAGTAAATAGTAAGTAGGAAGTAGGAAGTAGGAAGAAGAAAGAAGTGAGATACCTGGCTACGCTGATATTCTGCTAAGCGGAATGAGCGGGGGCACGGACGATATATCCGGCAGAGTTTGTAGTTGTTGTGATCTTTATTACTTTTATTAAACAATTTTTATATATACATACAAAAAACGGATATGTTACAACAAAAAAGTTTGATAAGGATTTCAATAACATTCGTATTAATTCTTGGATGTTCAATGAATATTTTTTCGCAACTTAATGAAAGATATTTATATGAGTCAATTGGACCTAAAAACGGAGCCTTATTAATCTGTGGTGGTGGGGTGCATAAAGGAATGAATGCTGATATGTGGAAAATATTCAGGCAATATGCAGGTGGTGATACAGCGCGGCTGGTTTTTATCCCTACATCATGGGGTGATGGTTCATTAAACTATGACACAACATTTAAAGTGCTTAAGGATGAATTTAAAAACTATGGTTTCAACAATGTAGAGGTGATTCATACTAAAGACCGTAATATTGCAAACACTGAGGCATTTGTAGAACCATTAAAAAGGGCTACAGCTGTTTGGTTAAGTGGCGGCAGACAATGGAGAAGTGCTGATGTTTATTTAAACACAAAGGTGCATGAGGAGTTATTTAAGTTATTAGAACGTGGAGGGATTATTGGTGGTGCTTCGGCTGGAGCGTCAATTCAGGGTTCATTTTTAGCCCGTGGCAGTAGAGAAGAAGATGGAGGTTATTACATTATGGGTGGCCAGGAAACAGGATTCGGATTCATTACAAATATAGCAATTGACCAACACCATCTTGTCCGTAATCGGCAATACGATATGTTCGAGCTACTTGAAAGAAAACCTGAAATTTTGGGAATAGGAATTGATGAAAATACAGCCATATTAGTTGAGCATAACCAATTTGAAGTCATAGGTGAAAGGTATGTTACAATATATGATGGCACATTTTGGTCTCCGTATTTTGATCATACAGATACACTTAAAAACGGTGAAGAAAAGTTCTATTTCTTAAGTAGCGGCTGCAAATATGATTTAAAGAAAAGACAAGTAATGGTAAATAAAAATCTTCCCCACGAATTGCTTGATTCATCAAAATTTGTTGATTATGTAGGGAAATATCAATTAGGAGAACATAGCTATTGGTTTGATGTTTTTATTAAAAATGATACATTATTTGTTCAAAGAACGATGAGAGATCATATCAACAATCCTATACCTGTTTTTCCAAAGGGGAAAGACGATTTCTTTGATAAAGGCTCAACATGGTGGTATCATTTTGAAAGAAACAGCGACCATAAGGTCATAGGGATGACAAGAGATGAGAACAAACTTATTAACGATAGAATTCTAGAATTTCACAAACTTGATGAATAAACCGGCAGGCAAGCAGGAAACAAGATACAAGTAGTAAGACACAAGATACAAGTAAGAAGTAAGAAGAAGCAAGAAACCTGCCTGCGCTGAAGCTTCTACCTTCGGCAGATAAACCGGCAGGCAAGCAAGAGACCATTAAGGGTGCGGACAGGATGTTTGCGATAGTAGAGGGAGACTTAATGGGCTATAATGGAAAGTTGAACAATTTAAACTTATTGAAAATCTAGCCCCTAATTGTTTAAGTTTTTTGAGTGAATTTACAATTTGGGAAATTACTACAACCATAAAAAGAACCATTTTTACCATTTCTAATTACTAATCTGCCACCACAATAAATTTAAAAGTTACAACTAATTTACTGTTAAAATAATTATAGACAAATAGATAATCAAAAATTTAAATTAAAACACAAATGCAGCTGAAAGCTGCAAAGCGCGTTGTGCAGAAAAGTCAGCGGATGACTTGCTAGCTAACGGCAGCTTATTTTGAAATGGCACAAAAGATTGATTCAATAGTCATCCGCTGACTAAGATAAATTAAAGGCCCTGACAGGATGTTCGTGTCACCAGATGCCAGCAGAGATTGCTTCGCCCCCCGATGTAGTCGGGGGTCTCGCAATGACGCAAAGAAGTTACTTTTTGCTCAGCTCTTTTTGTAAATTTTACAGTTTTTTACTGCACAGGAACAGGAAAATACCTTTTGATATTACCGTGCAATAAAATTATCATTCTATTTTCGGGTTTACAGTTTATTGTTTTGAGAGCAATACCAGAATTTCATTGAGCTTTTGATTTAATTCCAGGTTCTCCCTTTCTAGTTTTTTAATTTGTTTTTGCTGCTTATTAACAAGTTCAATAAGTGATTCATTACTGCTTTTTTGATCAACCATATCTTTTGTAGCTATATCTTTCAGATAGACTAATTTTTCTCCGGACAACTGTTCAATGGTTCTGATTGCCTTTAACATATCCACATTGATTTCGTAACCCAATTTTTTGTTTTCGCTAAAAAACGACCAGGCCATAGGTTCTGACTTTTTAGTCAATGTAAAATTGTGTGGAGAAAGCGTGGTTACATTACCTAATTCATCTCTAACTCTCAATTCAGCATCATCGAAATCAGCATATAATAAAACTCCATCTGTTATTGAAGTTGTGGGAGCATCAGCATTAAGTAAGGCTAATACATTTTCTCCTGTTTCCCCCGGATATCCTCCAACTCCAACACTACCATTTTTCAGAACCATTAATGCATTACTGCCGGATCCCCCAGCCGGAGCATTACCTATTGTAAAAAGTGGTTCTGTATTCATCCATGCATCGGGTGTTAAAGAATATGTTGTATCATTATTAGAACCTACAACTACTTCGCGAAAAGATTTAGCTTTTAAATCGGCTCCAAAAGCATATGAAAACTTTCCTTTTGAATGACTATTACGTCCCAGCGCCATAGATTCTTCTCCGCTGGCTTTTGACCCTCCTCCTATTGCTACTGAAGTATGTCCACTTGCTACTGATCCATTTCCAATGGCAGTTGACACATCTCCACTGGCTGTTGTGGATTGTCCCATTGCAGTTGATATAAATCCGCTTGCTATTACACCTTTTCCTATAGCGGTGGAACTCTCGCCGATTGCCGTTGTATTTTGTCCCATAGCGGTGGAGCTTGTTCCACTTGCTGTGGTCCAGAATCCCATAGCTGTTGCACGTTCTCCACTTGCTTCTGTTCCATCGCCCATGGCAGTTGAAGAATAACCACTTGCAATGGTACCATTTCCTAAAGCCAGTGAGTATTCACCTGTGGCCTCCGTCTTACTTCCCAAGGAAAATGAACCGGTATTCTCAGCTAAGCTACCCATACCAAAAGCGTAAGAATAGTTACCTAAAGCTCTTGTTACATTTGTGGCAAAACCTCCTG
>JAWOBS010000193.1:0-3083 GCA_046484145.1 Bacteroidales bacterium | reverse complement strand
AATGGATAATTGCTATCTTCTTTTTTGTTTTTTTCGATTGCATTAACAATGTCTTTTCTCAATCCCCCACGTTAATATCTCAGCAGGATAATTGGCTTATTTCTTTAGAATATTTCCTAATGAGTCATCTTTCTATTATTGTACTCAAAATTTATCGATATGTCTGTTAAGTTATCATCATTAATTATTACTAGAAATTTTATAATTTTTTATTTCAATAGAATAAACTGCTTATAGCTCTTATAACCATTTTTTCTCTATTATAAGTGGGAATAACAATTCAAAAGTTGGATTTTTTTAATTCATTTTTTTATAAGAACTCTTTATTATAAAAACTTTATTTTTAAAGAATAGAAAATCTGTGCTAAGGAAGCTCAAATATTCGGTAAGTTATTATTATTTTGAATCCTACTGATTGGATGCCCTTTATAAACCGTCTAAGATTATATCCTCTTTTCTCGATTTCACAGAAATGTTCTCCGTAATACTTATGTTGTCTTGGGGAAATATATGAGGGGGGGGTAAGGATAATCTTTTCTCACTAATTCGTGGAAGAAAGAAACTAAACTTAATTATCCTTTTTATTAATTTCATTTTCTCAGAGCCTGATAGCTTTCCTTTAATATTGGGAATATTCTATATTGAAATATCATTTCAGTAAAATAAACCATAATAATATATGCTCCTGCACCTACTATAATCAATAAGGTAAATGTCCAATAGCTTTGCGAAAGAAAATATTTTACGATTAGGACTATCAAACCAGCAACAATTGAATTTAACATGGGAATGCCTATCGATATAAAAAATCCTGGACTATAAGGAATAGATAGAAGTCTGCTTGCTATTTTCAGAATGACAAGAAGGGTAATGAATATACTTCCAACTATAACCCATGAAGCCCCTTCGATTCCCCAATTTTTTATAAAGGGATATATAAAAACAGCTATAATACAAAATCGAATAGCTTGCATTTTTGTGTCAATTTTTGGCTTGCCTATTGATAGAAACAGAGGACCAGAAATTGCCGCAATGGATCGAAAAAGTCCAGCGAAAGCTAAAATCCGCATAGCAGGAATCATGGGGCTCCATTTTTCTCCCATAAATAAGACCACAAAATCGCGAGCTAACACAAAGATAGCAACAGATAAAGGGAATGTAAGAAATGATACTACTTTCATTACTCTGAAATAAGCATCTCTCAGCTTATCGAGGTTTTCCTGAAGCTTTGAATAAGCTGGATATGCTACACTCGAAATCACATGTGTGATTTCAGTGGCAGGAGTGTTGGAAAAACGATAAGCCATTTGATAAAATCCTAACATGGTTACACCCAAAATTTTACCCACTAGCAAATCATCTCCTTGGGTGATGAGAAAAATCAATATAGAAGAACCTAATACCCATCTTCCAAATCTGAAAAGCTCTCGAAATTTATTAAAATCTAAACTAATTTTAGGATTGTATGGATGGATGATATAACTTACTATGAGCTGAGTGAGCTTCCCGGCAATAAGACCAAACAAAAGCGCCCATACGCTCCGCAATAAAAAGGCGGCTGTCACAGCTACAGCAAAATCAGTTATAGTTCCAGCTGTGATGTATATAAACTGCTTATGAAATTCAAGCTCTTTCTGAAAATATATAACTCCAACATTTGTGAAAGCTTGGATCAAAACAGCCAATCCAATTGCCTGGACCACTCCTTTAGCCTGAGGGGTTTCGAAAAATTTGGCTACTAAAGGAGCAATCAATACTATGATAGAAAAAAGTACGAGTCCCCTAATAACAAGAACCGTCCATGCCGCATCCAAATAATCCTTTATATTTTCCTTCTTTTGAATCAAAGCTTGCTGAAATCCGGTCTGAGAAAAGGTTTCTAAAGTCATCATAGTGAGAAGTGCAATGCCCATAAGACCAAAATCACGGGGAGCTAAAAGACGGGCTAGTATGATAAGCCTTCCCAGATAAAACACTTGGTGCACAAAACGCATGCTAAATACCCAAGCACCGCTTTTGGCTATACGAACGCCAAGGTCATACGACGATTTATCCATATTGTATAAATTATTATATCTTTATATCTAAATTTAGTTACTAGGAAGTCCTCCCAAATTCACACCAGTAAGTCAAGTCTCTATCCAGTAATTGGCTCAATCTTTCCACTTCGGGCATGAAATGTTTCTGGAGCTGCCGACGGACAGTCTTATCCATTGGTGGATCATTACTGCTCACATTCATATTAGAAAACATTTTACCAAGTAAGTTACGAGTATTACCAGGTAAAATAGACCTTGCTGCCATTCTTATCCAGGTATTGTATACCATTTTGTGGAGCCAAAAGCTTTTTTTGGGACGCTGAGGATTGTGCAAAATAAATTCTGGGGTGAACTGATCATTAACTGCTAAAAATCTTAAAACCTTTCTATATTCCAAGGACGTGTCTTTTATGAGATCATCAAAAACAATAATATGAATCTGGCTCCACCCAAAAGCTTTGATATATCTTTTTATCTGGTCAGTATACAGAGGGACTTCAGAATAAAAAAGGTTTTCGGGAAAAAGTGTGTACCTGGGTATCCGAACTCCCTTTTTCCGATCCTCTTCTGCCTCTAAGGCTTTCTCAAAATCAACAATATCTTCATGACCTGTGTGCAGAAGATGACCATGCAAAGAATACATCATTTCCACAGGATTTCTTATCTGAATAATGATTTTCGCGTGAGAATAAAATGTCTTGATTTCTTCGGCGGCTTTTTCTGAATATAAATACCAGGTAGACTTTTCGCCCACTCTTCTCTCATTTCCGGCTTCAGAGAAAAGACTCAGATATTCATCTTTCGTCATCTGCACCGGATTGTAATGAATATCGCTTCCGAAGAAATGGGGCTCTCCACGAGCCACGAATACATCCGGGTGCTGACCAAGATATTCTGCCATGGATGTAGTGCCGCATTTAGGTGCACCCACTATAAAAAAATCAGGCCGTCTTATATTGTTCCTTTTATTTACCATAGATAATTCCCTCCATAACTTATGGTATATTTTGACAGGCTACCGCCGGTGGGCTTTTTTTACTTCTT
>JAWOBS010000026.1:0-10032 GCA_046484145.1 Bacteroidales bacterium | reverse complement strand
CCACCCACCCCTACGCGCGGCAGTTCCTCGACCGAATGGACAAGCCCCAGATCGACCGCATCGACGGGATCCCACCGGCGATTGCCATCGATCAGACCAACCCGGTGCATAAAAACTATTACGTTAAGACGAGTGATCGGTGACGGGTAAAAAAGATAAGGCATATAAGGGTGTTTGGCGTTTGGCGTTTTGCGTTTTGCGTTTTGCGTTTGGCGTTTGGCGTTTGGCGCTTGGCGTTTGAAAATAACTGAATGGGATTAGGCAGTTACATTCTTTATTTATCTGTAAAAATCAGTCTAATCTGTGTCATCCGTGTGCTATTGGAAAGTAAAAGAAAATATGCTCTGTCTTTTTCGAAATCTTTGGATGATTTGTTTGCTGATTATATCAAAAAAAATCTAATCGCTAATTATATCTTCGTTTTCGGTTTCTTCTTCTGAAGAATTATTAAAAGGATTATACTTTTGCAGGAACTCTTTATCGGGTAGTATCCTGTATGCAAAATTTTCTATTTTATAATATAGAAAACTATCTTCCTTTGTTTCCTTTGAAAAAACGCTTATGCTTGTTGCAGAGCTGAAATTGTTCATTAGCAATATGATAACACTAATAAAAAACCCGAATTTCAATAATCCGGCAAAAAGCCCTCCTATCCTGTTAAATATATTTAAGCCTGTAATTTTTACAATTTTCTCCAATGATTTTGCAAAAAGATGAACAATAAACACAACCAGTGCGAAGGCAATAACAAATGCCAGTATCTTAACCACCAGGGGGTTCCAGTCAATCATTGCCACAATAACCTGGCCGGCAATATCGGAAACTATAACAGCAATAAAAACACCCATAATAAGGCTTGCCAGTGAAGCAATTTCAATAATAAAACCTTTATAAAACCCTCTTATAGCACCATACGCGAGGGGAACAGCTAAAACAATATCTAAATAGTTCATCGAAAATATTTTATCAAACTTCTATTTTCCCATATTTACAATTTCATCGAATTCTTTTTTCTTTAAAGGCATAACGGACAGCCGGGCCTGTTTAATTAATGCAATTTCCTGCAGGTTTTTGTTCTTTTTAACCTCTTCAAGGCTTACGGGCTTATTCAGTTTTTTCAAGGGTTTAAGTTCAACCACTACCCAGCGGCTATCATCAGTTGTAGGATCCGGAAAAAACTCTTTCGTTACCTCAGCAATACCAACTACAGCTTTCTCCGAAACACTGTGATAGAAAAGCACCTGGTCGCCCTCTTTCATCTCTTTCATATTATTACGTGCCTGGTAGTTTCTGACACCATCCCAGATAGTTTTCTTTTCTTTAACAAAACGATCCCAGGAATAAGCTTTTGGTTCGGATTTTATTAGCCAGTGGTTCATAATTTATCAATTCAGAATTTTATAAATCAACTCTTTTAGCAGCTGTCCTTCCGGAACGCTGATATTGCCAACTCCTTTTGACTTCATATCATACTCCCTGATATAGCTTATCACATCAAGCAATTTTGCTGTTGAGTAAGATTTCGCTGCAACAGCATAGTCATTAACAAAATATGGGCTTACCGACAATGCTGCAGCAACACTATTCGGTTTTTTATCTTTTAAACTGTGATATATCAATACTTTTGAAAAGTATGAAAACAAGAGTGCAATAGTCATAGGCATTGGGTTTGACTTAGGATTCTCCTCAAAATACTTAGCTATTTGAAAAGCTTTAAAGGAATTCTTTGTTGCCAGTGCTTTTTGAAGTTCGAAAATATTAAAATCCTTGCTAATACCTATATTATCTTCAATATGCTTAACAGTTATTTGCTCTCCTTTAGGCAGATTAATGAAAAGCTTGCCCACTTCATTAACAATTTTTGCAAGATCGGTTCCCAGGTATTCGGCAAGCATCTGCACTGCCCGTGGGTCAATAGCATAGCCTTTTCTTTTCACATAATCAGATATCCACTTGGGCACTTCATTGTCATAAAGCTTTTTACTTTCAAACAAAATGCCGCTTTTCTGAAGAGTTTTTGCAAATGTTTTACGTTTATCAACAGTTTTATACTTATATAAAACAACTAATAAAGTTGATTTCTGCGGATTTTGGACATATGACTCCAGGGCTTCAATATTATTTAATGCCTGTGCTTCTTTAACAATAACCACATGATGATTTGCCATCATTGGATAGCGTTTGGCATAACTGATTACAGTCTGAACATCAGTTTCTTTACCATAAACCTGGGTAAAATTAAACTCCTTTTCTGCTTCATCAAGAACATTATCTTCAATATATTTTGCGATGACATCAATAAAAAAAGGTTCGTCTCCCATAAGAAAATATACAGGGTGATAAACTTTATTTCTAAGATCCTTGATAATGTCTTCAAATTTCATTACCGGCATATAACAGCTTTTTAGATTTTAATGTTCGTCATAATCAAATTTCAGGTGCTTCACGGTAAGTCCCTGGTTGATAAGTTCATTCAGAGAATCAATACCAATTTCCAGGTGTTTTTCTACATACTTCTTTGAGACTTTCTTATCGCTTTCCTCAGTTTTAATACCTGTAGATATCATAGGTTGGTCGGATACCAGCAATAATGCACCTGTAGGAATTTTATTATAAAAGCCCACAGAAAAAATGGTTGCTGTTTCCATGTCTATGCCCATAACCCTGATTTTTTTAAGATATTCTTTGAAACTACCATCATGTTCCCACACTCTTCTGTTAGTGGTATAAATTGTACCCGTCCAATAGTCGAGGCTATGATTCCTGATATTTGTTGAGACAGCTTTTTGCAGGTTAAAAGCCGGTAATGCCGGAACTTCCGGGGGGAAATAGTCGCCGGATGTACCTTCACCCCTTATTGCAGCAATAGGAAGTATCAGGTCACCGAGATTGTTAATTTTCTTCAATCCACCACATTTACCCAGGAATAGAGCTGCTTTAGGAGCAACCGATGATAAAAGGTCCATAACAGTAGCCGCATTTGCACTACCCATTCCAAAGTTAATAATTGTAATATTCTCGTATGTTGCACTTGGCATAACCCTTTCACGTCCTTTAACCTCAACATTAAACCTCTCTGCAAACATATCAACATACTGATTAAAGTTTACAAGTAGGATATATTCTCCTATTTCCTCTACATCAGTGCCTGTATATCGTGGCAACCAATTAGTTACAATTTCTTCACGTGTTTTCATAATATAATTTTTATGCACAAATTTACATAAAGCGTTTATATTATTAGCTTTTTTATGTTTAATAGCTAATAAAAAATATGAATTTGCCTGTTTAAATCTTCTTAAAAAACGCTGAAATTAAAGAGAAGTAAAATCATCAATTATCCTTCCTGATATTTGTAAAAGGCTAATTTCAGCAATTTTGACCTGGTATTCAATAGAGAGCATTCTCTCTTCGGCTTCGAGCAGGTTTTTTTGCACTTCACGAAGTTCAAATCCTGACAATCCACCAAGCCTATACCTTTCAAAAGCAATATCAAGATTCTCACGTGCCACTTCGAGATTTTGCGTTTCAAGTTCCAGTAATCTAAGGTTATTTTTGTAAGAATTAAATATTGTAATGAAGTCAGCTTTAACCTCTTGCTGCGTTTGTTCAAGGCTAATCCTGCTATTCTCAAGCTCCATTTGAGCATTTTTTTGTTGCCTTCTGAGGTTATTTCCATCATAAATCTTAATTCCAAGTGTTAAGGAGTAATTCATACCCCATGCATGCTGATTTGTAAGCGTGCCACTTTGATAAGTATTATAATTATAACCATATGCAGTATTCAGGTTGAGGTAAGGATAGCGCTTTGACTTAGTCATCTGATAGTCATATTCGGTTATACTCATATTCTTTTGTGCTGCAATTATAGCGACATTATCAGCCAACACTTCATTTAACAAATCATCATACATATAAGAAGAATTCACAACTATGCAAGTATCAGAAGGAACAATTGACGAATTTAAGTCGGGATCGGCAATTATTTCACTCAATCTTACTTTCGAAGCATTAAGAACTTCGTATTGCCTTTCCAGCCTGGAACTATCAGCATTTAAATTCACTTGTGCCTGCAGCAATTGCACCTTAGAACCGGATCCAAGCAGAAAATGTTCCTGTTCAATGCGCACTCGCTCGCGGGAAAGGTCAACAGCATATTGCAGATTGGAAAAAAGTTGTTTCTGCTGAATATAAAAGAAATACTCGGAAGCAATCTGCGCCATGGTATTTTCGACAGATATCCTTGTATTTAAAACCGACAATTCTTTAAGTTCACCAAGCTGTTTATATCTGATTTGCCCCCTTAATCCTTCAAACAACATCCAGTTAGCCTGTAATCCGGCAAAAGTTGTTGTATTATGTATACTTCTAAGGTTAACATCAGGGCCATTGGAATAATTCTGTTCGTAATTATTAAGGTTTCCCGAAAAGGAAGACCTTAAGTCTAATGAAGGAAGCAAACCTGCATTACCTCGACTGAAATTATTACCGGCAATTTGCTCATAATTTTCCATTATCCGTATTGAATAATTTTTTTCAAGAGCAATGGCAATAAATTCCTCGAGGCTTAACTTTTTTTGAGCATCAGCCAAAGTAGGTGTCAGCAGCAACAACAAAAACCATATAATAAAACTGTTCAATTTATTCATCATCATCAATATTCATTTTAGCACTGGAAACATATGAGTAAATTGCAGGAACTATATAAAGAGTAAGAAAAGTAGAAATAATCAATCCACCAATCACTGCTATACCCATTGCGGTGCGGCCCTGAGCGCCTTCTCCCATACCGAGGGTTAAGGGGAGTACACCTAAAACTGTTGAAAGGCTTGTCATTAATATAGGGCGAAAACGAGCAGCCGCAGCATATTTAATAGCTTCCAACTTTTCCATACCCATTTGTTTACGTTGATTAGCAAATTCTACCATTAAAATACCATTCTTTGAAACAAGCCCAATAAGCATTATAATACCAATTTGGCTAAAAATATTCATAGTAATATTAAAATACCACATAAAGAAAAGTGCGCCTGTCAGAGCAAGTGGAACGGTCATCATAACTATCAAGGGGTCGCGAAAGCTTTCAAACTGTGCGGAAAGAACCAAAAATATCAACACCAAAGCCAATATGAAAGTAAACAATAAGCTTGTAGAACTCTCCTGGAAGTCACGGGAATCTCCTGCCAGTGTTGTTCTGAATGTTTCATCGAGCACCTCATCGGCAATACGATACATCTCATTGATACCATCACCGATGGTAAAGCCCGGGGCCAGCCCGGATGACACAGTAGCTGAAACAAATCTATTGTATCTGTATAATTGAGGCGGGGCTGTCTGCTCTTTAAGCGAGACAAGGTTGTCAAGCTGAATCATCTCTCCACTGCTATTTCTAACATACAGAGATTTTAGGTCAAGCGGCTTATTTCTATCCTCGCGGGCAAGTTCTCCCAATATTTGATACTGTTTGCCGTTCATAAAGAAATAACCAAACCTTTGTCCGGACAGAGCCAGTTGCAATGTTTGCCCTATATTCTGCGTAGAAACATCCATCAGGTTTGCTTTATCACGATTGATAGAAACCTGTAGTTCAGGTTTTGTAAATCTGAGATTAACATTTGCCATTCTTAAAATTGAACTGTTATCAACCTTTTCCATAAACTGTGGCAAAACTTCCCTGAGCTTATCAATATTTTGAGCCTGCAAAACAAACTGCACCGGCATACCTGAGCGTCTGCCACCAAATGTTGATTGCTGAATAACGAAAGACCTTCCCCTGGTCATTTTACTGACTTTATCCGCCAATTGATCTGCTATCTCCTGCTGGCTGCGTTCACGTTCTGAAGGATCCACAAGTATTACCCTTATATTGGCCCACGAACCGAAAACCATATAAATAACACCTTCAAGCTCCGGGACCTCCTCCATAACCATTTCAGCAACATCAAAAACATAATCGCGTGTAAATTCAAAAGTAGCACCCTCGGGTGTTTGAGTGTTTATCCGTATTTGCGAGCGATCTTCCAGCGGTGCCATTTCTGCAGGTATGTTATTGTATAATAAAACTATCAAACCAATTGCACCAGCAAGGATTATAAACGTTAGCCATGGCTTTGACAAAAATTTATCCAGCGAATTTTTGTATGCATTATTAAGTGATTTGAAAAAACCTTCTGTTTTATGATAGAATGCACCTCGCTTGGTTCTTTGTTTAAGAATTTTTGTTGACAACATTGGAGTGAAAGTAAGTGCCACAAATGAAGAAATAGCAACAGCACCGGCGATTACAATACTAAACTCCCGAAACAACCTTCCTGTCATCCCTTCCAGAAAAACTATAGGAATAAATACTGCTACTAATGTTATTGTTGTAGCAATTATGGCAAAGAAAATTTCCTGTGCGCCTTCTCTACCTGCCTTTTTGGGTGTCATACCTTTTTCAATCTTCACATAAATGTTTTCCATCATAACAATGGCATCATCAACCACCAGTCCAATAGCCAATACAACAGCGAGCAGTGTAAGAACATTAATAGTGAAGCCGGCAATATACATTATAAAAAATGAACCTACCAGGGAAACAGGTATAACCAGGATGGGAATCAAGGTGGTGCGCCAATCTCGCAAAAACAGGAAAATAATAATCATCACCAACAGAAATGCAATAAAAATAGTATTACGCACCTCGGTAATAGACGACCTGATATAAGTAGTATTATCAAAACCTATCTGGTAATAAACATCATCAGGCAGGTCAAGCTTAATATGCTCAAGTCTTTCATACACCTGGTCAGCAATTTCAATATGATTAGAACCCGGCTGCGGGATTATGGCCACTCCAAGCATGGGCACACGGTCTCTCATCAAAATACTTCTCAGGTCTTCCGAGCCAAGCTCTGCTCTACCAATGTCCATTAACCTAATAACCTGGTCACCTTCTCTGCGTATTATCAGGTTATTGAACTCTTCAGGTGTTGTAAGCAAACCAAGTGTACGTATTGTCAATTCGGTAGAGTTTCCTTCAATACTTCCGGAGGGCAGTTCAACATTCTCACGCGCTATTGCATTGCGAACATCTAAAGGAGTAAGGTTATAGCCGGCAAGCTTTGCAGGGTCCATCCACAATCGCATACTCCACCGCCTTTGGCCCCAGATTGGGACAGAACTAACACCATCTATTGTCTGCAATCGCTCCTGGAAAGATAACTCTGCAATTTCTGACAATTCCATTAACGAGCGTCTATCGCTTTGTATATTGATAAACATTATAGGGCTAGCATCGGCATCGGCCTTGGAAACAACCGGAGGATCAACATCTCTTGGCAAGCGGCGCATTGCCTGTGAAACTTTATCGCGAACATCATTAGCTGCTGTTTCCATATCAACACTAAGCTCAAACTCTACAGTAATATTGCTGCCTCCCTGCCTGCTGACACTTGTAATAGTGCGGATACCGGGAACGGCATTGATATATTGCTCTAATGGCTCAGTGATCTGGGCATCAATAACATCAGAGTTCGCACCCGGGTAGGAAGTCCTGACAGATATAATTGGAGGGTCTACGCTGGGAAATTCGCGAACTCCAAGAAAATTCATTCCAATTAAACCAAACAGCAAAATAACTATGGTAAATACGGTAGCTAATACCGGGCGTTTTATGCTTAAAGATGATAAACTCATTTGAAAAACTTTACTTTATTTCATCAATAATAACAGGCATATCATGCCTTAATTGCAAAATTCCTGTAGTGATAACTGTATCACCCGGCTGCAATCCGCTTTCTATTTGTATCATATCTTCGGTTCTTAAACCAATACTAACTTCAACAGATTCAGCCCTTCCTGATTTGTAAACAAAAAGCTTATCCCCCTCCATCTCGGGAATTAAAGCTTCGGTTGGAACAGACAGAGCATTTTCTATTTCAGACAATTCCAACTGAATTGCAACAAAGCGGCCCGGCTTAATCTGACTACTTGGATTTGAATATCGTGCCCTTACGACTACATTGCGAGTACTGATATCTATTTTGGGTTCCACCGCATAAACGCTAGCCTGTAATGTATCCTTTATTCCATCTACATTAAATCTAATGGGAAAACCGTTACCGATCTCATCTGAGTACCTCTCAGGAATAGCAAACTCTATTTTCAGTGGGTTTATTTTTATTAATCGGGCAATTTGGGTGTTTTGGTTAACATAGGCACCTTCGCTGACATGCCTTAATCCAACAACTCCATCAAAAGGTGCTCTTAACTCTGTTTCAGCAATTCTTGCTTCTATAAGTTTAATATCTGCCTCTATTGATTGAAGTTCAGTAACAACCTGGTCATAACTTTCCTGGCTTATTGCATCACTGGATAAGAGGCTGCGCTGACGGTACTCACGCTCTTCTGCAAGTTTTTTTTGGGCCTGAAGCTTTAAAAGTTGTGCCTGTAAAGGCCTGTCATTTATTTTTGCAAGCAATTCACCCTTTGGCACCCTGGTGCCTTCATCAAAATTTAAACTTATTATTTTCCCGGAGGTTTCGAAAGATAAATCTACCTCCTCATCAGGGATAAGTGTACCGGAGCTGTTTATAATTTCAACCAGGCGCTCTGGCTGAACAACAACAGCATCTACATTCAATGCCTTACTTCCGTTTGTCGGCAATGCACCCGGATCATCTGCTTCTCCACGAAATAAAAAATCCAGTTTCGGATAAAAAATAATTCCTGAAATTATTAATACCAGAAGTGCATAAAAATATGGTCTAATTTTTTTATTCATAATAGTAAATAAACTATAATACTTTAAAATTGTTTAAAAGGCAAGCAAACAACAATATAGAAGATCTTATTAATTGAGAATAATGCTATCAAAGGTAAGTATTCAAATATATAAAGTGCTGTTAATTATTATTAAAAGAAATTTTATATAATTTGCATTATGTATCTAATACTGAGCTATAAATAACCAGCTATTGTAAAATATATTTTTGTAGGTTTGCATGAAAATAACAATAATTATTTCATTATATCAGGCATCAACATTATAATTATCAATTATTTATGCAACGATTAAATCTTCCTGAATACAATTTTAAGATAATTCAAGAAAACGAGAAGTACAAGATCTTTGATGAGTGCAGGAAGAAATATGTTGCATTAACACCGGAAGAGTGGGTAAGGCAAAATTTTCTCAAATGGCTGAAGTCTGAAAAAAAATACCCACCGGCTCTTATATCTGTTGAAAGTGGCTTGAAGTATAATAAGTTAAAAAAAAGAAGTGACGCTGTGGTATATGACAGAAACGCAAAACCATTGATGATAATTGAGTTTAAAGCACCGGGCATAGAAGTTTGCAATGACACAATAAACCAGGTTTTGAGTTATAATTACTCAATAAATGCTCCATATATTGTTGTAACAAATGGCATAAACCACTACTGCCTTAAAAAAGACTCTAAAAACAGAAAATTTGTTTTTTTAGAGGATATTCCTGAATTTGAAAATCTGATGCAGGCTTAAAAAAATACAAATTAAAGTAAAAAAGCAGGTAAATCAATTCATTTAATATCATTTGAATGTAGTATTTTTGCGCATTATTTGTATATTTACACTGCATTTCAAGCACATAACTTTTATAGTTTGCTAAAACTTGATTTAATCAAAATGAGAAATATACTTTTATTCCAGTTTATACTTGCTTTATTATTTATAAGCCCGGCTCCTGCACAGGATATTATTACTCAAAATGCAAAGGGAGATTCTGAAAATTTCTTAGCGGGGGTGATAATATTCAAACTCCAGGAAAGCTTTTCCGATTATAGAGATGATGATAATCCCGCTTTAACAGAGATAAACAAAATACTGGAAACAAAAACAAATCATAGTATTACAAAATTATTCCCGAAACATAGTTCTCCCAAAGAAAAATCGCATATAAGCGGACAAAAACTCGTTGACCTGAGCCTTATTTACAAATTAACAATTCCAACAGATGAAGACATAGAATCTATTATTCACCTCCTTACTATGAGCGGAGTTGTAGATTAT
>JAWOBS010000245.1:0-2519 GCA_046484145.1 Bacteroidales bacterium | reverse complement strand
TGGTCTTCTTTTAGTATGTCGGCCTGTACAGTTCCTCTGACAATCTTTATTGTTTCACTTTTAATTTTTTCATAAACTTCAGCCGGCAATACCATATCACCGGTAACACCCAGCAACATTAGTCCGAGTCCGTCATTACCCTCAGGAAGTTTGCCCTGGTAAGTCGGCCGTTTTATTCCATTTTCTTTGAAAATATCATCAATTTTCTTGTTTATTTTTTCTTCAAGGCCGTTTTCCTTTATATAAATTTCACATTGCTGGTCGATTGCCGCATTAAGAAAAAAGCTTACCATAATGGGCGCCGGCCCGTTTATGGTCATAGATACTGAAGTATTTGGTTTAGCAAGATTAAATCCTGAGTAAAGCTTTTTGGCATCATCGAGGCAACTTATTGAAACTCCTGAGTTTCCAATTTTTCCGTAAATGTCGGGCCTTAAATCGGGATCATTCCCGTAAAGGGTTACAGAGTCAAAAGCAGTAGATAGCCTTTTTGCAGGCATATCCTTTGATAGGTAGTGAAAGCGTTTGTTGGTCCTTTCAGGTCCGCCTTCGCCTGCAAACATACGTGTTGGGTCTTCACCTTCGCGTTTAAAAGGAAATACACCGGCTACATAAGGAAATTCTCCGGGAACATTTTCTTTTAAATTCCATTTTAAAATATCGCCCCAGCCTTTATACTTTGGAAGTGATATTTTTGGTATTTCAAGGTGTGAAAGGGTAGTGGTGTGAGTTTTGATTTTTATTTCTTTGTCTCTTACTTTAAAAGTATAAAACTCATCTTTATATGATTTGACTTTTTTATCCCAGTTGTCAAGGATTTTTTTGTTAGCATCGCTTAATTTATCACTTATCTCTTTATATTGTTTTTCTAGTTGTTTAATAAGTGAAGCATTATTTTCATCTGTTTCTGTTTTTAAAGTGTTTATTGCTTCTTCCAAACAATACATTTTTTGAGCAATTGCAGCCTGATCGTCTGTCCAATCATTATAACTTCTTACAGTGTCTGCAATTTCTGCCAGATAGCGCACCTTTTTGGGAGGAATAATATGGATTTTTTCCGGTATCTCACCATCAAGTTGCATAGATTGTTTGAATTTCACTGAAAGTTTTTCATTAAGCATTTCTATAACAGCATTGTAAAACTGATTAACCCCGGGATCATTAAACTGTGATGCGATAGTCCCAAATACCGGCATTTCATCAGTTGCTTTATCAAATAGCAAATGATTACGCTGAAATTGCTTTTTTACATCCCTCAGGGCATCCATTCCACCACGTTTGTCAAATTTGTTTAAAGCAATAATCTCAGCAAATTCAAGCATGTCAATTTTTTCTAACTGTGAAGCGGCGCCGTAATCGGGTGTCATCGCATATATGCTCATGTCACTGTGATCAACAATTTCGGTGTCAGATTGGCCAATTCCGGATGTTTCAAGAATGATAAGGTCGAAGCCGGATATTTTAAATAAAGAAATTACATCTTTAATGTGTTTAGAAAGAGAAAGGTTTGACTGCCTGGTAGCCATAGAGCGCAAAAACACCCTTGAGTTGTTTATTGCATTCATTCTTATCCTGTCGCCAAGCAGAGCACCGCCCGTTTTGCGTTTTGTAGGGTCAACGCAAATAATTGCAAGATGCTTATCAGGAAAGTCCAGTAAGAATCTTCTAGTAAACTCATCTACTAATGATGATTTACCCGCACCGCCCGTTCCTGTGATCCCAAGTACGGGAACTTTTTTCTTGTCAGCTTTTTGATGAATTTGCTCTATAATTATATTGTTTTGTTCAGGGTAGTTTTCAAGAGATGAGATAAGCTGCGATATGGATTTATAATCTCTCTTTTCTACATTCTCTAATGATATTTCTAAATTATTTCCCTTTGGAAAATCAGATTTCTCCAGCACATCGTTTATCATACCCTGAAGTCCCATTTGCCTGCCATCATCCGGCGAGTAAATCCTTGTAATACCGTACTTATGAAGTTCTTCAGCTTCTTCCGGCAAAATTACACCGCCACCACCACCAAAAATCTTAATATCACCCATACCTTTTTCATGAAGCATATCATACATATACTTAAAAAACTCAAGATGTCCGCCCTGGTATGAAGTCACGGCAATAGCCTGTGCATTTTCCTGTACAGCGCAATCAACGATTTCCTGTACTGAACGATTGTGCCCAAGGTGAATAACTTCAGCACCGCTTGATTGTATAATTCTCCGCATTACGTTTATTGAGGCATCATGCCCGTCAAATAAAGATGTTGCAGTTACTATTCTTAGGTGATTTTTAGGATGGTAGCTTGTTGTTTTTGTCATTCTCTTTATATTTAATTTTTATCAAATTTAAAAAGATTGTTTATAAAAACCGTTTAAAACAAGATGATAATTAAAAAAAACAAAGTAAAGCCCTGATTATCATGTAATCTTCAAATCTTATAAATCTTCAAATCTTATAAATATTACAAATCACTTTCCCGCAACTTTTGGCATGCTACGCAAGAAAGCTTAAAATATTAT
>JAWOBS010000229.1:0-3284 GCA_046484145.1 Bacteroidales bacterium | reverse complement strand
GCGTTTGCCAGTGCCTGATCATCATCAACAAAACTGTCAAGATAACTGCTGGTTGTTTTGAGATTCTTATGGCCTAATTGTTTACTTATTGTGGGGAGGCTTGCTCCGCTTTTCAGTCCGTGACTGGCTGCGCTGTGACGTGCATAGATTGTACTAATATCCGGGTTTATCTCAATCTCTTTGGCTATCTTTTTTAATGCCTGGTTAGTGTTGCGTACAAATCGCTTTACTTTGCGGTGGATATCTTCCGGCCTGTCACTATCACGGATAACATCAAATATGTATTTACCCTTCCCGGTTCCATGCTGACTGATAATATCCTGAGCATGGTTATTGAGATTCGCGGTTATTTTTGTTTCTTCTGTCCTTGATATTTTATGCCGTACAAAGGTTATAGTATTACCTATGAGTTTGGCACGTTCCAATAACAAGAGGTCGTAAAAGTTCATCCCCATCAGGTAGTATGACAATATGAAAAAATCACGGTATCGCTCATATAGCTCATTACCGGAATATCCTGCCAGCTTAATAATTTCCTCCCTTGATAATGGTCGCTTATTATTTTTACTTGTTGGTATTGAATACTTATCGTCATCATCATCACCGAACGGATAGTAAATCTCGGATATCACACCGTCACGGATAGCACGTCTATACAGTTTTCTTAATGGCCTGAGATATACACCAACGGTGGATTTACTTTTTCCTGCATCTTGCATTTTTGACTGATAGTCTCTTAACCATTCGGGTGTAATGGTTTTGAATTTATTGAGGCCCTTATGTTCCTGCAAGCTCCTTAGACTACACTGGTAGCTGTCAGCCGTGCCGAACCTATTCTGTTTTTTCAACTCAGCAATGTAAGTGAGATAGTATTTCTCTACATTGCCCTCCCCTTCCTTTTGTGTGAATAGTGGTCGGAATTTCTCAAAGGTAGGATCTGTCTTTTCAAGAATACCCTCTGCCTTTTTCTCCAGGTCATCAAATTTCCGCCTTAATTTCTTATACTCATCCCGGGGCCTGGGGCTATACACCTTCTCAAATTCCTGTTCAGTCAGGTAGTAGTTTAAACCATAATACCTGGCCTGCCGGTCTATGGTCAGCCGTAATTTAACAGGATATTTCTTGTCTTTTGTCAGTGATCGTGTCTCGAGTATTATTGAAATTCTGTAATTACCCATTATCAATTATTTGTAATACATCTTTTACGTTATCATCAATCACGCCCTTCTTTAGTGAAGTATGTGCATCTTCACATTTTGTTAAAAATTCGGCCTCTTCTGGATTAGGGTTTTCACTCATTTCATTAAGTTTTGTTACAATCTTTTTTAATGCCTTTTCTTTGTTTAAAGATTCCATGTCTGTAATTTTTAGTTAATATTCATACTCCAAAAATACGACTTATCAAACAACTTAGCAAACAAATAATGCAAACTTAGCAAACAAATTATAAACAAATGAAAATAAGAAGTACCTTAATAGCCTCTTTTACAGCGCCTTTGAAATTTAATGAAAATACGGTGTTTTGACTACGGATCAGGAGGTTGGGGATTCGAGTTCCTCCGGGTTCACTAAGAAAATCAAAGAGTTACAGTGATTATGCCGTAACTCTTTTTTTAGTGGTTAGCAAACAATATAACAAACAATTTACAGGTAATTGGATATCACCTCCCCTGAGAAAAGCGCTTAAATCGGCTTATATGAGGTCGGTTTTTCCTGGAACAGCATCCGGAGGAGGCAACAAAATGCGGGCAACCAAATAAGAAAGCGGGTTCCACGGAACCTACTATTGGCAAGGCAATCATTTCAACCTTCCTTAACTGGCCTGAAAGCAGGGTGTCATATTCCCTTGAGCGGCTTAAACTTGAACAGTCAGGTACTGTAAACAGGCGGGCAATAAATAAACTGCCAACAGAAAGAAGTGCAAGGGACTTTGTAAAAGCCACAAAGAAATGGGAGTTACCTGTTGAGGAACACGAATCTGTTGTAGATGAAATCATGCGAACAGGTAATTTTGGTTATGACCAGGTTGAAAGGAAAGTATCTGAATCTAAATTTAAAAACAAACCAAAAGAAAAAAGAAAGGAGGATTATGAAAAAGAATTAAAGTTAGTGCAGTTCAATACTTACTCTACAACTGTATTTAACAAGTCGGTGGACTTACAAAAACACCTCGACGACCTGATCGAGCATAAGGAGCAATTCAGCTACCTTTCATTTCAGGATGTTAAAGATGCAAGGATAAGATTAGGAATGCTAAAATCTTTGAAAAACCTTGCCGGAAGAATTAACAAACTTTTAAAAATAATAGAAAATGAGAACAACATCAATTAAAAGAAGAATTTTAAATGTACTTGTACAGTACAAAGACAGGTCTTATCTGACTATTTCTGAGATTGCTGAACTTGCATACGGAGAGGCTTATATCAGAGATACGAGAAAGCACCTTGATAATCTTGTGAGAAGAAATATATATTCAACAATGGAGCTGGCATTGGAAAACAGTATGATAATATTGCCAGTTAAAAAGAGGAATGCTGAAACAGGTGAAATTGAGAAGAGGATTTTGGGCTATAAAATAGCAGGCAAAGAGGATGCAGAATATATTGATATTCTTTTACAGGACAAGGAAAAAAGGGCGAATGCTTATATACTTGCATATAATAATTCTATCAAAGAATTAGAGCAGAGAAAGCTCTTGCCGGCAGATATGAAGTATGAATTTAAAATGCTTGAATCATAAAGGTATATGCAAGGCTGGATTAAACTCCATCGGAGAATTATAGATCATTGGATATGGCAGGACCCGGAATATTTACGTATGTGGATATACCTGCTGTTAGATGTAAACCATGAAGACCGTAAGATTGTCTGGAATAAAGAGGTTGTTACGGTCAAGCGTGGTGAGAAGATTACATCCTTGAGAAAATTGTCCATGGAGTTTAATTGTAGCCGGGAAAAAGTCAGGCACTTTTTAAAATTATTGATAAAAGACGGAATGTGCAACACAGTTAACAACACGAATTACACACACATAAAGATATGTAATTATGATAGTTACCAAGTACAACAACACGCAGACAACACAGCGGACGGACACCGGGATGACACCGGGATGACACCGAGCGACACAAACAAGAATGTAAAGAAGGAAAAGAATGATAAGAACTATAAAGGACTTTATGAAAAAATTAAATCTGATTTTGAAATTTCAGAAAGCCAAGATGAATTATTTTTGTTGTGGCTGAAGCACAAATCAGAAAAAGGACAGGCTTATAAAGAAACAG